>JBEKKG010000005.1:0-28466 GCA_050010835.1 Planctomycetota bacterium | reverse complement strand
CGCTGGAGACAATCATCCAGGACGTCTTCCGGCTCTCGGGCGCGAAGACCAACGACGAGAAGGCTATCGCCATCTACGACTACCTGCACTCGGCGATTTTCCACCTCGCCTACCCGAACGAGAAGGCGCCGCAGAGCGTCGGCCCGCTCAAGGTGCTCAACGTCTACGGCTGGGGCCTGTGCGGCGGACAGCACACGGTGCTGAAAGCGCTCTTTGAAACCGCGGGCTGGGAGGTCCGCTACCGCGGCTGGTCAGGCCACACCACCATCGAGACGCAGTACGACGGCAAGTGGCACTACTTCGACGTGTTCTTGAAGTGCTACTTCTGGAACAAGGACAAGAGCAGCGTGGCCGGCCAGGACGACATCAACAGCGATCCTTCCATCGTCCTGGACGGACTCAAAGACGGCCGCGTCCCGAAAACCAGCTACCTGTGCTGCGGCGACGAGGCCCCCGGCATCGTGTCCGGCTGCAAAGGCTCCAAACCGAATGCCATCGCGAAGCATGAGGATGGCTGGGCCTCCGTTACCGGGCGCGACCAAGGCTACACCCCGCTGCTGACGCTCAGTTCCGGCGGCGCCGTGAGACTGGAATGGAAGAACGAACCCAAGGGGATGGTCGCCGACGGCGCGAAAGGCGGCGTCCACACCTGCGGGAACAAAGACTTCCGCAATGACGCCCTGCGCGGCCCGATCCTTGAGCACTATGGGCCGCGCGCCTGGGCCAACGGCACGTTCTCCTACGCACCGGACTTCTCCAAGGCCGGCGACGTGGCGGACATCGAGCTGCTCAAAGCCAAAGCCGCTGGCGGCAAGCTCGTCGCTGATGGCCAGGGCACAGCGGTCTTCAAGGCCAGCCTCGCTTATCCTTACGCCGCCGCCAAGCTGGACGCGGCGTTCGAAGGCGGCGAAGGCAAGCTGGCCGTCTCCGTGGATGGCGGCAAGACCTGGCAGCCGGCGCAGGCCGGCGACATCTCGCCGCTCGTGCGGCAGAAGTACGACGTCTGGATCAAAGCCGAGTTTCCCGGCAGCCTGACGAGGTTCGCATTGCAGGCCACCATCGAACACAATCGCTGCACACTGCCGTACCTGGTCAACGGCAAGAACACCGTCACAGTCTCAACCAAAGACAACAAGCTGCCGCCCGACAGTGTGCTGAGCGTGACCTACGCGTACCAGGAAGCCACCGCGCCGGCCAAGCGCAACCAGTACAACGGGGCTGGGATCACGTACGGCGAGGCCAAGATCGCTAAGAAGGAAGCAACACAACTGCCGCTCACGTTCGACATCGAGGTAGGCGGCAACACGCCTCCCAAGATGCTTTGCATTGAACGGGCGCTGAGCGGCAAGTAACGATCAGCCACAGAGGGCACAGAGGACACAGAGAAAGGACTTTGGGCTTTAGATTCTGGAAGATCCCAAGTTCTGCTGTTCTCTGTGTGCTCTGTGTCCTCATTGTGGCTTGTCCTTCGTGGCAGTAGGAACGATCAGCGCACCCTTTTTGCGCTGCTACGACACATACACTGGGGTATTGTATTCTGTGGAGGCAGGCTGGGATGGGCGAGCAGGCAGGCGAACAGCAAAAGAGCCCAGAGACCGCATCGGGCGCGCCAGACACGCCCAGCGCATCGAGCACGCTGAGCGCACCGAGTCCATCGAGTCCATCAAGTCCATCAAGTCCACCGAGTCCAACGGCCGCGCCGGAACGCGCGCAGGCGCAGCGGATCAAGGAAGTCGGCGGTTTTGAGCTGCTCAGCAAGATCGGCCAGGGAGGCATGGGCGCGGTCTTTCTGGCGCGCCAGAAATCGCTGGACCGTGTCGTGGCCCTGAAGATACTGCCGCCTTCCGTGGCGAAAGACGCGACCTTTATCGAACGCTTCCAGCGTGAGGCACGCGCGTCGGCCAAGCTCAACCACCCCAATATCGTGCAGGGCATAGACGTGGGCCGGGACGAAGCCGCGGGGCTGTGGTACTTCGCCATGGAATACGTGGACGGCCCGAACCTGCGGCAGGTGCTGAAAGAGCAGAAGGTCATTCCCGAAGAACGCGCTCTGACTATTGCGCGCGAGATGGCCGGCGCGCTGGAGTGTGCGGCCAGAAACGGCATCGTGCACCGCGACATAAAGCCCGACAATATCCTGCTGACCAAGCAGGGCCAAGCCAAGCTGGCCGACCTGGGCCTGGCCAAACAAATGTCCTCGGACGACCCGTCGGTTACGCAGTCGGGGCAATCGGTCGGCACGCCATTTTACATGGCTCCGGAGCAGGCCCGCGGCGCGAGTGGCGAGATTGACATCCGCACTGACATTTATGCGCTCGGCGCCACCCTTTTCCACCTGGTCACGGGCCAGACGCCGTTCAACGGCGATACTTCCGCGGTGATCATGACCAAGCAGATCACCGAGCCTGCGCCACGAGCGAACCGCGTCAACCCGGCTGTCAGCGAGGCCTGCACGCGCTTGATTCTGCGGATGATGCAGAAGAAGCGCGAGCAACGCTTTCAGACGCCGCAGGAGTTGGTGGCGCAGATTGAGAAGGTCCTCCGCCACGAGGAAATGCCTGAGCCGCAACGGCCTGCCCTCGCTCCCAGGACCGCCGTGCGGCGCGCCGAGCCCGCGCCAGAGAAGCGCAGCGCCGCCAAGCCGCTCCTGTCCGCGGCGGCGCTGGCCGTGGTCGTCGTGCTTGCGGCGCTGCTCTTGCGTGGCAAGCCGCAGAAAGCGGCCGTGGGCCCGGCGGCCCCACCCGCCGGCACGGAGGCCAGTTCCGCCGGCCGCAGCAGGTCCGCGGTCTCCGAGGGCCAGCCAAAAACCGAGCGGCCGGCCGTCAAGGCGCCTCTGGCCGTTGCCGAGACAAAGACCGGCCCGGCGGCCTTGCCCGCGCCAGCCGCGGCAGCGCGCCCCACCGGGCCAGCGGGCGGCCCGGAGGCCCGCACCGCGCCGCAGCCCCCGCCTGCAACGGTTCCGGCTCTGGAGGACACGCGCGAGACCTTCGCGCAGCACCTGGTGGACGATCTTCAGGCCGAGGAGAAAGGCGGGAAGATACCGCTGGGGGAACTGCGCTACCGCTACGAGCAGATAGCCCGCAATCACGGTCAGACCAAGGCCGGAAAAGAAGCTGCGGAGAAACTGAAGACGCTGCCGGAACCGCCGCCGGAGCCGTACCGCCCGCCCGTTCTGGCCTTCAGCCTCGATCGCGCCACGCTGGGCAAGGAAGACGAGAAGGTGACGGTAAGCGACCTCAGCGGGGGCAAGAAAACCGGCGTAGCCGCCGGCGCGAAATCCGTGCCGGGGATCGTGGGCGAGGCACTGCACTTCGATGGCAAGGAGAGTTGTGTCACCGTCAGCGCTCCTCCCAAGCTGGGCCCGGCCTTGACCGTGGCCGTCTGGGTCAATTACGACAATGTGCCTGAAGAACGCTGGAATAACGCCATCATCTGTCAGGACAATGGGGAAGGCGCACGGGTTTTCCAATTGAGCACCCGCGACGGCAAGTTCTGTTGGTTCAGGTTCAGAACTGGGGCCAACGCCTGCGGAAAGGACCCGATCGAGGCGAAGCGGTGGTATCATGTTGCGGCCGTCTACGATTCGATGCGGCACGAGCACCGGCTGTACGTGGACGGCGCGCTGTGCGACCAGGCCGCAGGGAGTTTGATGCCCAGCGATACCGAGCCGATCGTCATCGGGCGCTGCGGCACGTCGGAACGGCCGATGTTCTTTGCGGGCAGCATTGATGAAGTGGCCATCTGGTCCCAGGCGCTGCCGGAGACGAAGATCCGCGAGCTCTACGAAACCAGCAAGAAGGGCCTCAGCTACTGCCAGCCGGGGGCAGCCGCCGCCCAAGCGGCAGCCGGAGAACAGCCTGCGCCCAAGCCGGAGGCCCCAGCCGGCGCCGCCACGCCGGCCGCCGGGGCCGCGGTCCCGCCCGCCGACACGAGCGTGCGCGACTCCAAGGCGGAGGAACTTTTCGCCGGCGTGTTCAAGGAATGCGCGCCCGCGCTCGTGCAGGGCCGCTTCAGCGACGCGCTGACTCTGCTGGAGCGCAAGGCCGGCGATCACGCCCTTGCAGATGCGCGCGAGTGGCTGAAACAGGAGAAAAGCGACCTCGAGGCCGTGCGGAACCTGCGGCGCCAGGCGGTGGAAGCCTTGTGCAAGATGGCCGGAAAGACCGTGACCTTGAACAAGCCGGGGCTCAGCGGGCGGATCAAGGACGACCCCAAGCACGAGAACGTTACGTTGCAAGTGAGCGACGGTCCGTTGTTGACGGTCCACAGCGACCAACTGCCCCCCCAGGACGTGGACCTCTACGCTCCGCACCTTCCAGAGAAGGGCGAGGACGAGCGCCTCAGAGGGGTGTTGTTCCTGGCGGCCGGCGACGCCAAGACGGCCAAGGACTTCTTCACCAAGGCGCGCAAGGACGGGGCCGGCGCCGCGTTCGAGCCGCAGCGGGATTGGGTCCTGGCGCTGGAAACCGCCGAAATGGAGGTGGCGGCGCGGAAGGCCTGGGAGGATGCGGAGAGATCCTTCGCTGTCCCCGCCTTCTGGCCGGCAGCCGAGGCTTCTTACGCGGCTTTCCAGCAGAAGTACGGGAAGACCAGGACGTTCGCCCGCAACGCCGGCACGCTCAAACAGCATCTTGAAACTATCGAGTCATCGAAGAAGCCCAAGATAACCTTCATCGCCGAGGACAGTATGAAGCTTTTCGAGGTGGGCCACAGGGAAATGCAGTTCCCAATTCAGGAGGCGGACGACGCAACCGGCCCATTCCAGAACAAGGCGGTGTACTTCAGACAGATGGGAGCAACCGCAGTCAATGTCTTCTACGAGGTCCACTCCGGCCGCGCGTTTCGCCAGTTGCGCTGGAAAGGCGCAGCCATGGAGAGGATGGTCATTGAGATTCAGGACCTCAAGGGCAAGGTCCTGGACAGGGGCGGTCCTTATGAGGGCGGGAACAAATGGGCGGAGTACACAATGGATTTTGAGCAGCCGCGCAAGGAGTTCCGGATAAGATTCTGCAATCATGTTTCGACGTGGTACCTGATCGCAGAGTTGGAGCTGAAGTAGAGCCCCCTAGGGCTTCAGTATGCCGTCCAGACTCTCTCTGGCCGCCTGGTAATCAGGCTTGAGGCGCAACGCTTCCTGAAAATGGGCGGCTGCTTCGTCCCGCCTGTTTTGTTTGGCCAGCGCCACACCCAGGTTGTTATGCGCCTCAGGGTAGTCGGGCTTGATCTTCAACGCTTCCCGGTAATGCCCCAGGGCTTCATCCAGTTTGCCCTGCTGCAAAAGTGCATTGCCAAAATTGATATGCGCCTCGGCGTAGTTGGGCTTGATCTTCAACACTTCCCGGTAATGCAGCAGGGCTTCATCCACTCTGCCTTGCTGGAAGAGCGCGATGCCGAGGTTGTAGTGCGCTTCAACGAACAAGGGCTTGGTCTTCAGCGCTTCCTGGTAGTGGAGCACGGCTTCAGCCGGTCTGCCCTGCTGGAAGAGCGCGTTGCCGAGGTCGTAGTGCGCGTCGGGGAAGTTGGGCTTGGTCCTCAGCGCCTCCTGGTAATGCAGCAGGGCTTCATCCAGTCTGCCCTGCTGGAGGAGCGCGTTACCCAGATTATTATGCGCCTCTGGGAAGTTGGGCTTGAGCCTCAGCGCTTCCTGGAGATGCGCCAGGCCTTCATCCAGCCGGCCCTGCTGAAACAGCGCGTTGCCCAAGTTGTTATGCGCTTCAGCTTGCTTGGGATTGAGCTGCAAGGCCTCCTGGCAGTGTGCTATGGCTTCGTCCAGCCGGCCCTGACGGAGAAGCGCCTCACCAAAATTACTATGCGCCTTGGCGAAGTTGGGCCTGATCCTCAGCGCTTCCTGGAAATGCTCTCTGGCTTCCTCCAGCCGGCCCTGCTCCAACAGCGCGATACCCAGGTTGTTATGCGCCTCAGCGTACTTTGGAGTGAGCTTCAAGGCTTCCCGGTATTGCTCTATGGCATCATCCAGCCGGCCTGGCTCATCAGCCAACGCCAGGCCAAGGCCACAACGCGCGCGTGGGTTGTCAGGCCGCTGGGCCACTACGCGGTCCCATAATTGTGACGCGCTGCGGTAGTCCTCGTTGCGCTGTGCGGTGCGGCAGGCCAGCGCCAAGACCGCCACCCCTGAGAGCACCAAGGCCGCCCGCCGTCCTGCCTGCAGGAAAACGCCGCAGACCACGGCCGTGACCACCGCGGCCAGCGGCAAATACATGCGGTGCTCAACTGCCAAGTCCTGGATCGGCATAATAGACGAGGTGGGCGCGAGGATCACGAAGAACCACGCGCCCAGGAAGCCCCAAGCGGGCGCGCGCCACAGCGCCCAGCCTGTCAGCCCCAGCAACCCGCCGATCACCAGCACACCGGGGAGAACCTCGCCAAGGGTGTGGGCGGCTGGCCACCAGTAATCGAGGCACAGCTTGTCCGGCCAGACTGCCAGCCGCAGGTAGTGCAGGATTACGCCGGGTTGGGAACGGGCGTACTCCCACGGCGTGCAGGCCGGCATGTCGAAGCCCGCAGTGCCGGCCTTGGGACCCGCTGCCAGAAGCAGCGCGAGCAAGACCCACGACGAGGCCAGTGCTGCGTACAGCCTCCAGCGCCGGAGCGCACTGCCCAGCGTGCCGGAGAGAAAGGCCACATCGTACAGCAGAACCACAAGCGGCACGGTGGCAATCACCGGCTTGCAGCCCACTCCCAGAAGGCAGCAGCAAACCGCCCCAGCGTGCCACCAAGCCGCTCGCGCCGAATGAAAACCACGGCTGGCGCAGTAGAGAGTCAGCAGGAAGAACAGGCCCATCAATGCCTCGGCCCGCTGGATGACGTAAGTGACGGCCTGCGTTTGGAGCGGATGGACCAGCCACAATAACGCCACGCACAACGCCAATCCCGACGCCTCGGGACCTTTCCCGAAACGCTCGCACAGCCGCTTACTAACCAGCGTCCGCCGCACAATCCCGAACAGCGTAAGCGCAGCCAGAAGATGCACGCCCAGGTTAAAAGCATGGTACCCCCAGGTGTTCACGCCACCAATGCAGTAGTTTGCCGCCAGCGTCACCGTGACGGCCGGACGAGCGATGTTGTCGGGGTTTGAGAACCAGTCTGAGGGCGGCCAGAAGCGGTGAAGGCTGTCGTTCTCAACAATAGCGACAGTGTCGTCGTAAAGAAAAACACCGGGAAAGCTGCTGAAGTATGCCAGCCCACCGGCTGCAAAGAGACATGCCGCCGCAAGCAGAGCCGGCCTGAGCGGAAACACGGGGCTCTGCTCCGTTGGCAGGGCAGCAGTTCCGAGCACGCCCTTTCTTGCCCTCTTCGGCATGATGCCGATTATACTTGCGCCGCAGGAGCGTGCCAATGGGCATTAGGCATCAGGAATTGGCAGTTCCACAGGGTGGTGGCAGCAAATGGAGCGCCGGCGTCCCGCCGGCCTATGCCAGGCGATGTAATGGCACGACGACGAAAGCCGGCGGGACGCCGGCGCTCCATAGGAGACCTGCATTTGGTGCCATGCACCCGTTCCACAGCTTCCCGCCTTTCGCACTTGTAAACAACAAGTTCATGGGCGTATACTGTGGGCGGTTCGAACAGCGTATCCATGCGGCCCGCAGGTCTGTGTCCTCGCGGCATGGGTGCACTGATTGCCGAAAATCAGAGAGGAGCACCAGATGGCAGAAGGCAAGACTTCCATTACCTCGCTCGCCGGCGAGTCCCAGACCTTTCCCCCTTCCAAGGCAGTGTCCGCGAAGGCCCACATTAAGTCCTTCGCCCAGTACGAACAGATGTACAAACGCTCGATATCCGCGACTGAGTCCACCGCTTTCTGGCTGGAGCAGGCCGCGTCATTGCACTGGTTCAAGAAGCCCACCAAGGCTCTGGAATACACCTGGGACTCCGCCAAGCGCATCATAAAACATACGTGGTTCAGCGACGGCGAGCTCAACGCCGCCTACAATTGTCTCGACCGGTACCTGGGCACGCCCAAGGAGAATAAAGTCGCCATCCTGTGGCAGGGCGAGCCGGACCAGGATGTTGTCAAGCTGACCTACGGCGAAATGCACAAGCTGGTCTGCAAGTTCGCCAACGTGCTGCTCTCCAAGGGCATTCAGAAAGGCGACCGCGTCTGCATCTACCTGCCCATGATCCCTGAAGCGGCCATCGTTACTCTGGCCTGCGCCCGGATCGGCGCCGTCCACTCGATCGTCTTCGGCGGTTTCAGCGCGGAATCTCTGCGGGACCGCATCAATGACTCCCAGTGCAAGATGGTTGTCACCAGCGATGTGTCCCTGCGCGCCGGCAAGAAAATCCCGCTCAAGGACATTGCCGATCAGGCCATGCCCAAATGCCCCTCCATCAAGAACGTAATTGTGGTCAAGCGCGCAGACGGCAAAGTCAACATGACCGCCGGCCGCGACACCTGGTACCACGACGAAATGGCCAAGGCCAGCGACAAGAATGAAGCCGCGCGGATGAACGCCGAAGACCCGCTCTTCATCCTCTATACGTCCGGCTCCACGGGCAAGCCCAAAGGCGTGGTCCACACGACCGCCGGCTACCTGCTCCATTGTGCCATGTCTCACAAGTTCATCTTTGACGTCCACGACGAAGATGTTTTCTGGTGCACCGCCGACATCGGCTGGGTCACGGGCCACAGCTACATCGTGTACGGCCCCCTCGCCAACGGCTTCACCTCGCTGATGTTCGAGGGCGTGCCGACCTGGCCGGACGCGGGCCGCTTCTGGCAAGTCTGCCAGAAACACGGCGTGACCGTCTTTTACACCGCGCCGACCGCCATCCGCACGCTGATGCGCTCCGGCCCCGAATTCCCCAACAAATACGACCTCAGCAAGCTGCGCATCCTGGGCTCGGTCGGCGAACCGATCAACCCCGAAGCATGGCAGTGGTATCACGAGCACGTGGGCGGCAGGCGCTGCCCCATTGTGGACACCTGGTGGCAGACCGAGACCGGCGGCATCCTCATCACCCCGCTGCCCGGCGCCCACACGCTCAAACCCGGCAGCGCCTCGCGCTCGTTCTTCGGCGTTGATCCGGTGATCCTGCGCGACGACGGCACCGAGTGCGCGCGGAATGAGGGCGGCAAGCTGTGCATCCGCAAGCCTTGGCCGGGCATGATGCGCACGACTTACGGCGATCACGAGCGCTTCATTGACACGTACTTCACCATGTTCCCCAATGTGTATTTTACCGGGGACGGCTCGCGTTTGGACACTGACGGCGACTACTGGCTGCTGGGCCGCATTGACGACGTGGTCAATGTCTCCGGGCACCGCATCGGCACGGCCGAGGTCGAGAGCGCTCTGGTGTCGAACCCCAAGGTGGCCGAGGCGGCCGTGGTGGCCATGCCCCATGAGATCAAGGGCCAGGGTTTGTACGCTTTCGTCATTCTCAAGGAAGGCATCCATGGCGACGACGCCTTGGTCAAGGAACTGAACCTGCACGTCCGCAAGGAGATCGGCCCCATCGCCTGCCCCGACGTGATCCAGTTCACGGAAGGCCTGCCCAAGACCCGCAGCGGCAAGATCATGCGCCGCATCCTGCGCAAAATTGCCGAGAACGAGATTGGCGCCTTGGGCGACACCACCACGCTGGCCGACCCGCACATCGTCGAACGCCTGGTCGCGGGCCGCAAGACGGGCAAGTAGGACACAGTGCATGAATGAGCAGGGGCCTGAGGACGTTGCGTTTGTGTCCTCAGGCCCCTTTTGAACCCATAAACACGTAACCGTTCAGTCCGGGCCGCGACCGTGAGGGAGCGGACATTGCCCCTTGCTTACGCGCGCGGCTCGGAAACTGAACGGTTACGAAAATCGAACATCGGAGATACACTCTCTGATGCGGATTAAGGAGCAGGCTGATGGACGAACCGGTCAAGAACCTGGGTTGGCGGGTCACTTTCGCGGGCACGGGGATCAACCTGGCCTTGGGGGTGCTGTATGCATGGAGTACGCTCAAGAAGGAGATCCCGGCAAGTTGGGGCTGGAGTGACTTTCAGAAGAACCTCCCGTACTCGATCTGCTGCCTGGTTTTTGCACTGACAATGGTGCCGGCGGGCCGGGCGCAGGACCGCATCGGGCCACGCTGGGTCGCCATGACCGGGGGCTTGGCGGTCGGCGCAGGAATGATCCTGGCGAGTTTCTTCACGACCTATATCGGTTTCATCGTTGGTTTCGGGCTTTTGGCGGGTATTGGCATCGGAATGGGCTATGCCTCCGCCACCCCGCCGGCGGTCAAGTGGTTCCCTCCGCAGCGCACGGGGTTGATTGCCGGCCTGGTTGTCGCCGGCTTCGGCTTGGCGTCGGTCTATATTTCGCCGCTGGTCAAGTTCCTGATCGGCGCCTACAGCGTGGCGCGCCCTGACGGCAGCCTGGACAGCGGCCCAGGCGTACAGGCAACCATGTTCATCCTCGGCATTGCTTTTCTCATTGTCGTGGGCTTGTTGTCGCAGTTGCTGGCCGTCCCGCCTGCGGGCTGGAAGCCGGCTGTGCCGGCCTCAGCGGCCAAGTCGCCACCGAAGGCCGCGGTGGATTACACCTGGCAGGAGATGCTCGCCACACCGCAGTTTTATCTTCTGTGGATCATGTATGTTCTGGCGGCGGGCGCGGGTCTGATGATCATCGCCAACCTCGCGCCCATTATCAGCCTTCAGGGCGGCAAGGAGCTCGGCAAACACGCCTTCTACTTCGTCGCCTTCCTGGCAGTGGGCAACGCCAGCGGGCGCATCCTGGCTGGCATGCTATCCGATCGCATTGGGCGCCGCGGCACCATGCTCATTGTCTTCGTCTTCCAGGCGGTGCTCATGTTCGCCCTGCCGCAGATCAGCGGGATGGAATACGGCACGGCCTTCACGGTCTTCGTGGTCCTCGCTGTGCTGCTGGGTGCAAACTACGGCGCCAACCTGACGGTCTTTCCGGCCACGACCAAAGATTATTTCGGGCTGAAGAACTTCGGGGTTAATTACGGCTGGGTCTTCACCGCATGGGGGGTCGGCGCGGTAGTGCTGGCCCAGATCTCAGGCAAGGTTTACGACGCGGTGAAGGAGGCGCAGGTCCAGGAAATGATCGCCATGGGTGTGACCCAGGCAGACGCGGCCAAGTCGGCCGTGGGCAACTACCACTTGGCCTATTACATCGCGGGTTGTGGGCTGCTTTTGGCGGCGGCCCTGTCCTTCATGCTCAAACCGCCGGCGGCGAAAGCAGTGCCCGCTGAAGGACCGGCCGCTACACGCTGACCTGCCCCTTCAGCCCCAGCCAGTCCTTGTGCTTCTTCAACACCGGCTCGACTTGCGAACGCAGGAACTCCGTGGTCTGTTGCGCCGCCAGGCCCGTGTAGCGCCGGGCGTCCGTCAGTTCGTCCAACTTCTCTCGCACGCTTTCGAAGGCGGGATCCTGGGCGACCCGTTGGAGCAAGTCGTTGGGCTTGCCGCGCAGCTTCACTTCTTCAGCCGCCGCCTGGCTATGGACGCGGATGCGTTCGTGCAGCTCCTGCCGGTCGCCGCCGCGCTTGACGGCTTCCATCAGCAGGTTCTCGGAGGCCATGAAGGGCATCTCCGCGCTGAGGTGCGCTGCGATCACCGCGGGGTAGACGACAAGGTTCTGGGCGACGTTGAGCCAGGTTTCGAGAACCACGTCCGCCGTAAGGAAGGCTTCGGGCACTGAGAGACGCTTGTTGGCCGAGTCGTCCAGCGTCCGCTCGAACCACTGTTCCGCGGCCGTCAGCGCCGGATCCATGAGCAGCACCATGAGGTGCCGCGCCAGGCCTGTCATGCGCTCGGCGCGCATCGGGTTGCGTTTGTAAGCCATCGCCGAGCTGCCGACCTGGCCTTTCTCGAACGGCTCTTCCATCTGTTTGAGATGCGCCAGCAGCCGCAGATCGTTGGCGAACTTGTGGGCGCTCTGCGCCAGCCCGGAGAGCGTGGCCAGCGCCCGGAAGTCGAGCTTGCGCGTGTAGGTCTGGCCGGAGACCGGCAGCACCCGCTCAAAACCCATCTTCCCCGCCACGAGTTGCTCCAGGCGCCGGACCTTCTGCATGTCGCCGCCGAAGAGCTCCAGGAAACTTGCCTGCGTGCCGGTGGTGCCTTTGACGCCCAGGAACGGCAGCCTGCTGCGGACCAGGAGGATGTCCTCCAGATCGAGGAGCAGATCCTGAATCCACAGGCACGCGCGCTTGCCCACGGTCGTCGGCTGCGCGGCCTGAAAATGCGTGTAGGCCAGTGTGGGGAGTTCGCGGTGCTCCGCGGCGAAGCGTGCCAGCGCGGCGACGACGTTGACGATTTTCTTGGCCGTCAATTCCAGGCCGGCGCGAATCTGGAGCAGGTCCGTGTTGTCGGTCACGTAGGCGCTGGTCGCGCCCAGGTGGATGATCCCTTTGGCCTTGGGCGCCTGCACGCCGTAGGCGTAGACGTGCGCCATCACGTCGTGGCGTGTTTCCTTTTCGCGTGCTTCGGCCACATCGAAGTTGATGTCGTCAACGTATTTCTCCAGCTCGCGGATTTGCGCGGCGCTGATCGGCAAACCCAGCGCCCGTTCCGCCTCGGCCAGAGCGACCCACAGCCGCCGCCAGGCCGAGAACTTGAACTGCGGGCTGAAGAGGTAGGACATCTCCGCCGAGCCGTAGCGGCTGGTGAGGGGGCTTTCGAAAGTGCGACGCTGGGGAGCGCCAGTACTTTGTTGGTCCGGTCTTTGCGCCATTGATTCATTCGCCTTTCACACTAAACTTCTGTTGACTGGCGGAGAACGCAGTATAGTTGAAGGGCCGGGGAGATTCAACGGAATTGGCGGTTGTAGCTGGTCGTGCCCCGGGAACCGCTTGGGGAGGAGCAATGCCTGGGTACCGTTGGAAACCGCTTGAGGACTTGACTGCTGACTGGAAGCCCCTTGCGTCCGTTGAATTGGCAAGTTTGGCCCAAGTCTGGCAAGAGCAGGCGCAGAAGCTGAAGAGATCCGAAGCGCTAAGGGAGTTCAACGAGCGGCTCGCCAGAGAATGGGCGATTGAGACAGGGATTATCGAGAAACTGTATTCAATTGACAGAGGAACAACGCAGCTACTAATTGAAAAGGGCATTCAGGCCAGCCTGATAGCGCACGGCTCAACAGATAAGCCGGCTGAACAGCTTGTGCCGATTCTCGAGGCGCAGACAGCAGCTTTGGAGGGCGTCTTTGATTTTGTGAAGCAGAACCGTGAACTGTCAGCATTCTATATCAAAGAGCTTCACCAGATCATGACCAAGCATCAAGAGACGATTGAGGCCCGCAACGGAAACGGCCACGCTGTCACCCTTGAATTGCAGCGGGGCGTGTGGAAGATTTGGCCCAACAACCCCACAGTTCACGAGGGCGAGGTCCACGAGTATTGCCCGCCCCTGCAGGTCCAGCCGGAAATCGAGCGTCTCTTGGGCTTCCACAACGAACATGCCGCCAAAGGTGTTCCTCCGGAGGTAGAAGCCGCCTGGCTGCACCATCGTTTCACGCAGATACATCCTTTCCAGGACGGCAATGGGAGAATTGCACGAGCCTTGGCGTCACTGGTGTTCCTGCGGGCCAGTTGGTTCCCCTTGGTTGTGCGCCGGGATGTTCGGGACGAGTACATAGGGGCCTTGGAGTCTGCCGATCACAGCGATCTTGCACCATTGGTGAGGCTGTTCACCAGAATACAAAAAGCCGCTTTTATCAATGCTTTGAGCCTCTCCGAGAGCGTCATGAAGGTTCACGAGCCTATCGAGCAGATCATCGCTGCTGCCGGCGAGAAACTGAGGGCCAAGACCAGAGCATTGCACGAGAAACAGCAAAGCGTGTTTAAGGTCTCCCAGCGGTTGCAGGAGACGGCCAACCAGAGTCTGCTGGCCGTGAAGGAGAAGCTTGACCAGGCCTTTGGCGACACAAGTGCGAGATTCCGTTCATCTGTTGACGAGAGTTCCTCGGACAACGATTCCTGGTTCAAGAAGCAGATCGTAGAGGCCGCCATCAAACTCGGCTACTACGCGGACACCCGGAGCTACCGCGCGTGGATTCGTCTTAGAATGACAGAGGCGAGGCAAGCGGAGATCGTAATCTCTTTTCATGCACTTGGGACCACTTTTACGGGGGTGGCTGCGGTATGCGCATTCCTTGAATTCCGGGATAAAGCCGAAGGACGCCAGACAACTGTCGAGGGCCCTTATGTGCTGTGCAAAGAGGTCTTCCAATTCTCCTATCTGGAGGAAGAGAGCAGTGTCCGCGAACGTTTCGTGGCATGGCTGCAGGAGGTCCTCAGCGCCGGGCTGGACCAGTGGCGGAGACAACTCTAAGGAGGGTCCTTGGGGCTTGTCCACGCTTCTGTGGCAAGTTCAGATGCTTTTCCACATCTCCAACGGCCGTTTCACCTCCGCCGGCGGCCTGAACGGCAACTCAATCCGCTCCCCGCGTCCGGCGCTGGCGTAACCGGCCCAGAGGATCGAGAGTACTTCGCGTCCGTCCTGCCCGGATTCCCGCAAGGCTTCCTGGCCGCGGATGGCGCGCGCGAAGTGCGCAAACTCCTGCGGGAAGCCGTAGTTCCAGATCTCCTCGAAATTCGTGTTGGTCCAACCGCGCGTGCTGCCGGCCTTCTCCGCGGCGTAGCCGTAGCCGGCCTGCGAGTACGTCCGCAAGGCGGAGCCTTTCATCAGATCGGCGCAGGTGTTGCCCGCGGAACCGTAGATTTCCGCGCGGTCGTCAATCCCGCCCAGCTTGGCCCACGAGTTCTCGATCAGCGCTGTTTGCGGCTGGCCGTTCTTGTCCGCGAACTCCACGACCAGCAGGCTGTGGTCCTCGCCTTTGGTCTTGGCTGCATGGACATAGGTACCCAGGCTGGCCCACGCGCGCTTGGCCTCCGGCTTGCCGAAAATCCAGCGGGCGAACTCCAGGCCGTGGCAGCCCATGTCCAGCATCGCGCCGCCGCCGGAACGGGAAACGTCCCAGAACCACGGCTTATGCGGCCCGTCGTGTTCCTCGGCCTGCTTCACCAGGAAAGGCCGCCCCAGAGCCCCCTCATCCACCAGCGCCTTGGCCCGCACGTACTTGGGGGCGAAACACAGTTCTTCCGCGTAGCACAGCAGCACGCCCGCTTTGGCACAGGCGGCAATCATCCTGTCCGCCTCGGCCAGCGTCACGCAGAGCGGCTTCTCGCAGATGACATGCTTGCCCGCCTGGGCGATGGTTTCGCAGGCCCAACAGTGCTTGTCGTTGGGAATCCCGATGGCGACGGCCTCAACATCCGCCTTGGCCAGCAGTTCTTCCAGGCTGCCGAATGCCGCCGGGATGCCGTGCTCGCGGGCGAACTGCGCAGCCCGGCCCTGTGTGGGACTGGCGACAGCAGCGGCCTGCGCCTCGCCGGGGACCATCTTGAGTGCATGCGCGTGCAGATCCGCAATGAACCCCGCACCCAACAACCCGACCCGAACGGGCTTCATATTTCCTCCGTGCGCTAATCGGAAATCCGCAATCCGCAATCCGCTCAGCCGTTCAGTGTCCAACCCTCGCGGTACTTCTTGGTGATGTACTGGTCCGCCTCGGGGCAATTGGTAGCCTTGAGGTTCTGGGCGTCCCATTGGAGTGCCGCGCCGATTGTGACGTCTTCCTCTTTCGCCTCGCCTTTCTTGTCGGCCGGCTTCTCAGTCCGTTTCCCCGGCTTGCCCAGGCGGTAGGAGACCAGCGCCAGCAGGTTGTGCTCAATCAAGGCGCCGGAGTAATCGAAGTTGCAGAGCGTCTTCTTGTCGCCCTTGCAGGCCTGGATCCATTCCTGGTGATGCCCCTTCGACGGCGGGATGAGTTCCTCGGGCTTGGGCGGCTTGTATTGGGTCATGTCGCCTGAAGTCGGCATCAGGATGCGGTAACCGTAATCGGACACCAGGTAGCCTTTGTCGCCTCTGAAGATATGGCCCTGGAACATCCCGTCCCGGTTGAAGACTGCCGACGGCACGCCAGGCTTCTTCCCGCCGTCGTACCAGTAGACTTTGACGGGGCCGCGCCAATCGTTGGCCGGGTGGTCCCACTCGGCGGTAAGCCACGTCGGGCAGGTGTCGGTGCTGAGAGGTGAGCCCTGCGCCAGGCAGGTCGTGGGGAAGCGCAGGTCCAGCGCCCAGTAGGCCAAGTCCATCAGGTGGCTGCCCATGTCGCCGATCTGGCCGCTGCCGATGTCCCAGAAGCGGTTCCACGCCAGGCAGCCGCCGAGGTAGCCGGGATTGTAAGGGTGTTCCGGCGACGGGCCCAGCCAGATGTCCCAATGCAGGTGCTCCGGCGGATTGCCTTGCGCGGGCAGATAGCTCCCCCCCGCGGGCGTGCGGCTGCACCAGACGCGGACATCCTGGACCTTGCCGATCGCGCCGCCCCGGATCAGTTCCACGACGCGGCGGAAGTTGTCGGTCGCGTGGATCTGGGTGCCCATCTGCGTGGCGATCTTGTCCTTGTTCTTGAGGTAGGTCTCGCGGACCGTGCGGGCCTCATGGACTGAGTTGGCCAGGGGCTTCTCGCAGTAAACGTGTTTGCCGCGGTTCATGGCCCAGACGTTGACGAAGGCGTGGCTGTGGTCGGTGGTGGAACAGACCACGGCGTCAATGTCCTTCTGGTCCAGGCACTTGCGCCAGTCGGTGTAAGTCTTGGCGTCGGGGAAGCGCTTGGCGGCCCCCGCCAGGTTCTGCTCGTTGACGTCGCATAGCGCGACGATGTTCTCCTTCGAGACTTCACCGAGGTTGGCCCCGCCGCGGCCGCCCACGCCGACGACGGCAATGTTCAGCTTGTCGTTGGCGGAGCCGCCGGCTTGCAGGATGCCGGAGCGAAGGATGAGAAACCCCGCGCCAGTCAGGGCGCTGGTCTTGAGGAAATCGCGGCGTTGCGTGCGGTGTTTCATCGGGCACCTCCAATTTGAAGTTTCAAGCCTCTGAAGAGGCCAGGCAATGCCGTTTGCTCTAGCCCACTGCCGCGAAGCTGTCAAGCCGGGTTTCCCGCCAGGCCGCCGGGCGGGTGCATGTCAGTAAATGCGTGGCCCAGAGCGTACCGCGGGCGTCCCGCCCGCCCTCGTCCCTACGCTCTGCCAGCCTGCCACGAGCGGGCGGGACGCCCGCGGTACATTTGCTGACATGCACCCCCGCCGGGCCGCAGAGGTATTCCGCTATTCTGAAAACATCCGCAGCCTCCGCTTGCACACGCGCCCTAAGCGCGTAAGCTGTTCTTTGGGGCGCTGCAAAGCGCAACGGGTCCCCATCGTCTAGCCCGGCCCAGGACAACAGGTTCTCAGCCTGTAGACTCCGGTTCAAATCCGGATGGGGATACCAAACCCGGTTTTCGCCGTTTCTGCGACAGCATCGAACGGCTTACGCCATTCCAGATATAGACTTGCGTCGTCCAAAACTCGGTTCAAACAAAGTACGTCGAGAAGTTCGCGCTTGAACGAATTGTTTGAACGGAGCCACGTCTCCGCCGCCCGCTGGGTCAGGTCAAAGATGGCGACCGCCATGTCCTTGTAGTCGGCGTTGAGCTTCGCCTCCTTGCCCATCTCCTCGCGGACGCGGGCAAGCTCAATCTTGAATTCGTCGCTCTTCCTGCGGAAAACGCCGTCGTCAACCGTACCGGAGAGATGGGCGTTCAGCAGCCTGTCCTGCATCTGCTCCAGTTCCGTCTCCCGCTTCCTGAGCGCCGCCAGCGTCCGCCGCCTGTACTCCGCCTCGTCCGACAGGCTCCTCGCCAGCGCCGTCCTGAACCAGTTCGTGATCTCTTCGTTCGGCAACTTCAACCCGCGCAGCGCGCCGACGATGGCATCATCTAACTGCTCAGCGGAGAACCTTACAATGGGATGCTCCAGGCCGGGATGGTTGTTGGCGCAGCGGTAGTACAGGTGATCGCGCACCGAGCCACCACTGAGCCTGCGCCTGATGCGCTCCCCCGTGATGGCCTGCCCGCAGAACTTGCAGCGGAACAGCCCGCCAGAAAGGGGGGCGTCAGAACTGGTCTCGCTCGTCCTCCGTTTCCTGCCGTCCAAAACGTCCTGGCAGGCGTTGAACGTCACCATGTCCACAAGCGGCCTATGCTTGCCCTGGAAGACGCGGCCGTGCCAGAGGATCTTGCCGATGTAGAACCTGTTCCTCAGCATCTCGGTCAGCGCCGTCCGCGGGAACTTGGGTTGGTCGGGCCTGTAAATGTGCCCCTCGCGGTGCAACTGCTCAGCCAGGGACTCGACGGTCTTGTCGCCCAAGGCGAACAACTCGAACGCCCTCGTCATCGTCGCAGCCCTTTCGAGATGCTGTTTGATCGGCTCGTTCTCATCGTCGGAATCGTTGCGGTAGCCGAACGGCGGGCGGGTCGGGAACCAACCTTGCTTCGCTTTCTCGTCCATCCCCTTGAGGACTTCAGCCTTGAGGTTGTCGGAGTAGAACTGCGCGACCGACGCGAGGATGTTGAATGACAACTGGCCGGCAGCGCCCTCGCCGAACTGCTGGTCAACGAAGAAGAGCCTGACGCCGTGTTCCTGCTCTATTTCCTTCAGGCGGACTGCGTCGCGCATGTTGCGGCAGGCGCGGTCGAGCTTGTGGAAGACCATGCCGCCGATTTGCTCGCGCCTGACGTTGTGGCGAACCCAGTCCAGCATCGCGTTGAACTCCTTGCGGGCCGCGCCGGGCTTGGCCGACTCCGCGCAGGAGAACACGCGGATGATCTTGGCCTCGCTACTGGCGCAGTAGTCCTCAATGGCTCGGCGCTGGGCGTCCAGGGAGTAGCCGTCCTTCTGCTCCTTCGAGGAGACCCGCATCCAGGCCACGACGTTGATGGTTTTACCGTGCGTCATTTCTATGCGCCACAAGCAATTTTGCCAAACGCCTCACGTTCAGCAGGATCTCCGTCGCCTCAGCGACCGACACGTCCCTGCCGTACTGCTTCGACCAGACGCGCTGCGTCTCCCGCAGGAGGGCGTCGTCAATCCAGGCGGGAAGCGCGCCCTGCTCGCCCAGGGTGTCAGGCGCCACCGCCGTGTCCACGGCGCATTTGGCAATTTCTTGACGGTCAGGCTGACCATTGTGAACTCCAGTTCCCGCTGCCGCTCTCATCGGCCGACCTCCAATATCGGGCCGGGCCGCTTGTAGGGGGCCTCTGTTCCGTCTGACGCCGTAGGACCATTTGGCGTCCATGCGCATCGCGCCGGGCTTGCCACCGGCTGTCGCCGCATTACGGGGCGGGAAATGCCGCCCTGGCTCTGCGGAACTCGCTCACACCGCCGTCCCCATTCCGTATGCCTCCGCCAGCCGCGCGGAATCCAACAGTTCCCGGCGCATCCGCAACTCAACGGCCGCGGCCCCCGCAGCGCTGTTCGCCACGACGATCACGCGCATGCGGGCAAGGGTGCCGTCGGCTCGGCGCATCCAGTCAAGGTCAAGGGTCCTGACGATGACGGTGCTTCCGTTCGGGCCTGTGCTGTCGCTGCCCAGGCGCGGTACGCCGCGGTCCGAGTCGTAGCCGCAGGCCATCGAGAATGCGCGCGTCCCGCGGCGGCCGAAGGTTTTGATCATGCTGGGCCAACCGTAGCCCGTGAACAACTGCGCGGCCTTGTTCCACACGGTGCGGCCGGCCAGGGTTTGTATCGTCGTCATCAGTTTCTCTCCTTTTGGACGCTGTCTCTTTTCTCTCGCTGGTGTAGCGGGCACGGCCTGGGCTTCAGGCCACTCAATTGCATCGTTGTCGCAGACAGGAGGGGTCATCTCTTGGATTCCTCCGACGCGACGTATGCCTTCAGGAACTCGAGGCCCCCTTTCGCGGAGGCGATCAAGTTGCGCAGCCCCTTCAGCGCAGTAGGGATTGTGCCGTCCTGTTTGACCTCATCAAACATTGCAATTCTCCCTTCCTTGAGAGCGGGCGGCATGGTTTCTGGCCGCCATCAGCGATGTGTTGTTCCCAACCACCCATGTGTGTCCGGCCCGCTCTGCGCTGCCGGCGTCAACTTGCCCTCTTTGCCGCGCCGTCGTGGTTGAGCAGCCCCGTCGCCCGCTCCCGCCAGTCCGCGTACTGCCGGGAGAATGCCTCAATCCTCTGGTACAGCCTGATGCTCGGAACGGTGATCCGACCGAGGTGAAGGCCCACGAACTCAAATACCTCGCGGTTCTGGAACCACTCGCCCACGTGACGGTGCACCTCCTGCGCGCTGGGCGCGAAGACCACCAAGCGCGCCCTGTCAAGCAGCGCCACGAGGTCCGCTTCCAGTTCCGGAAGCGCGTTGAATCCCAGGCACACGCGGCTGCGAGTCTGGAACTGGCGGGGCACGCCCGCGGGGAGGAACTTCGTCAGGCTCACGGTCTTGATGCTCCGCGTCTCGCACAAGGCCTTGAGCAGGGCGATGACCTCTCGCACCTTCAGGAGGCCGTCGAGGTCGTCAAGGACCAGCGCCTTGTCTATGTTGCTCATCGCCCACTCGTAGATGCCGCGGGCGGAGGCACTGTTGTTGATGTAGGCCAGGTTCTTGAAGCGCAGGAACCGCTCCGTCTTGCCGAGGCCGTGCGATCCGACGAGCACGAGGAATTCAATCAGCCCCTCGTCGAACGCTCGGATCATCTCGTCGAACTCCGCATACGTCGTGACCGGCTCTGGCATGAGCCCGGCCTCGCGCATGGCGGCAATCCGCACGCATACCGGCGTAGTCGGCGTGGTTGGCGTTCGTGGCTTGTGCATCGCAATATCCTCCTATCCTGCTGCCAGGTAATCATACGGCGAAAACGGGAGCGGAACCTCCCTGGCCTGATGGAATCATGGAATCGTGTTCGGGTGACGGGGCGATATCGCGTTCCATGTCAACCGGGTTGACATCTCCGCCTCAGCCGCCAAGTGCCTGCGGGCTTTCGGCCGCCATGCGACAGCCGCTCGACGCGAAAGCTTAGCAGGAGATTTCATTCCGGTGGGCTTCCAGAAAAGGCCGTCCGGGCATCTCCCGCGCCGGCTTGGCGTTGCACGCGCCGCCTTGGGGACGGCGAAGCAGAAGACGGCCGCTCGGCAGCCGCTCAGGACCGCTCGACGGAGCGGGAGGATTCCCGCATTGAGCGGCAGGCACGCTGCCGCGCATGTCTGCCGCGAAGACACGTGCGCACCGAACTTGGCGCCCTGGAGCGGATCCAGGAGATCATAGAGCGCCTGATCAAGGAGCGGGTCAGGGGGGGTGCTGGATCGGGAGGTTGAGGGCTCGGAGAAGGCAAGGGGCTAATGGTGGGGCCAAGTTCGCGTTTGGACAGCGAAAGCGGATCAGAGGACCATCGAACTGCATCACCTCATCAATGAACGGGCCGAAGCCGCAGATGCCGCGAAAGATCATCCCGACATCGTCGCGCGCCCGACCAAGCTCGTGCTCGACTGGAAGGCCACGCTGTCGGCAAAGCCGAATCCCGAATGCGTCAGCAAAGCGCCGCCCGCTCCTGCGCGAAGTGGGCAATCACGCCCAGGGGACTGATCGTTTTGGGTATGCGAATCCGTCTTCTCGGGCCTGCAGTTGCTGGACAACGCGGTCATTTCCGTTCATTCTATGTGCGGCGGCCTGAGGTAGTTCTCTGCAGTTGGTGGCGGCGCGCAGGTTTCAGGGAATTTGCACCTGGAAACGGAAAGGTCAATCTCAACAACTGGTGAGACATCTCGGCGATTACGGTGGCGTGGAAAGGAGCACAGACATGCGTAGCCTTCTCGAAGCAGCGCTTCTCCTCATCGGAATGGCAGCGGCGTGGTCACCGGTCTGCGCAGCCGCGGGTAGCGGCAAGCCCCCGGTGCCGGACCTCACCCAGGGCGGGAAGCCGGACCAGTCGCATGACTGGCAGCTTGGCCCCACTGGCGCGCGCGGCTGGGTTTGGGGCTGGAGGTGTCAGACCACCGACGCCCGGCAGATACTGATCACCGCCGTTGCCAAAGGTTCGCCAGCTGACGGCGTGCTGGAAAAAGGCGACGTGATCACTGGGATCAACGGCCAGGCGTTCGGCGGCGACGCGCGCATCCTGTTCGCTCAGGCCATCACGGAGGCCGAGAAGGAAGCGAACGGCGGCATGCTGCGGTTGGTCCGCTGGCGCGCAGACAAGACAGAAAACGTCGCGTTGAAGCTGCCGGTAATGGGAACGTATGCCCCAACGGCGCCATACAACTGCGCCAAGTCCAAACGCATTTTCGAGCAGGGCTGCCAGGCCATCGCGAAATTGGGTTTCAAGGACAATCACGGCGTAATCCGGATCGAGATCGCCAATGCCCTGCGGGCGCTCGCGCTGCTGGCGTCGGGGCGCGCCGAGTATCGCCCGCTGGTGGCGGAGTATGCGAAAGCCGTGGCCGCCTGCACGCCATCACAAGGCGGGCACAAGTGTTGGGATTACGGCTACGAGACGACGTTCCTCGCCGAGTATGTGTTGGCGACGGAAGACGCGAGCGTGATGCCCGGCCTCACCCGCCTCGCGATGGACATTGCCCGCGGCGCAAGCGGCGTCGGGACGTGGGGCCACAGCTTCGCACGGCCCACTGACAAGATCCTGGACGGTTATGGCTGCATGAACCAGCCCGGAATCGTTCTGACTCTGGCCATGGTGCTCGCGCGTGAGGCCGGTGTGAAGGACCCTGACCTGGACAACACGATCACCAAGGCCAGCGGTTTCCTGCGCTGGTGGGTCAACAAGGGCGCGGTGCCCTATGGCGATCACGACCCGTGGCCGTGGCATGATGACAACGGCAAGTGTTCCAGTGCCGCGGTGCTTTTCGATCTACTTGGCGATCGAGAGGCCGCCGCGTTCTACTCACGCATGGGCACCGCGGCTTACGGTGAGCGCGAAAGCGGGCACACGGGGAACTTCTTCAATATCACCTGGGCGTTGCCCGGCGTGTCCCGCTGTGGACCGGCCGCCACGGCTGCGTACCTGAAAGAGACTACCTGGTACTACGACTTGGCGCGTGGCTGGGATGGACGTTTCGACTATCTCGGCCTGCCCGGGGAAGGACGCGAGAACTACAGTGGCTGGGACTGCACCGGAGCTTTCCTGCTGGGCTATGCCCTTCCGTTGAAGAGCCTCTATCTGACGGGCCGGAAGCCTGGCGTGGCTCCCGTACTGTCGGGTGACGAGGTGACCGCGACGATCGAGGCGGGGCGCGACTTCACGTTCTGGAATGAGAGGAATTGCTACGAAGGACGGAAGACCGAGGCGCTCGTCGCCGGCTTGTCCAGTTGGTCGTCGGCGGTGCGCAAGCGGTCCGCGCAGGCGCTGAGTCTCCGCGAAGGGGACTTTGTACCGAAGTTGCTGGAGTTTCTCGCCAGTCCCAAACCGGAAAGCCGCTATGGCGCGTGTGAGGCGCTGGGATTGCTGGGTCCCAAAGCCGACCCCGCGGCACCGCAAGTGCGCGCGTTGCTGACCGACAAGGATCCATGGCTCAGGATTCTTGCGGCCGAGACACTGGTCCGGATGGGACCAGAGGTCCGCAAGGCGGTTGTGCCGGATCTCCTTCGCGCGGCGTCGCTCAAGGATCCCGCGGATCGGCGCGACCGTTTCAAGGGCGCGCTGGCGGAAGCCCTGTTTACGCCCAGCCCTGGCAAGCGGGAGCCGAAAAGCATTCTGTCGGGTTCACTCGACGGCGTAGACCGGCCGCTGCTTTACGCGGCGATCAAGGAACTCCTCACAAACGAAGACGGTCGGATTCGCGGTTTGGTCGCACCGGTCTATCCGTTGCTTTCGCCGGAAGACGCCAAGGCGCTTCTGCCCGAGATCGTGAAGGCGATTCGCGAACCTGCCCCAAGTGGTGAGATGTTTGCTTACGGCATCCGGTTCGCGGGACTGGATCTGCTGGCACGACTGCGCATCAGGGAAGGGATGCCGCTGTGCGTTGACATCATGAACGAGTTCCGCTGGGGCCGGCAGTTGAGCCGATGCATCGCGCCGCTGACGCAGTATGGCGGTGCGGCGCAGGAAGCGCTCCCCAGGATCCGTGAGGTGCGGCAGAAAATGGCCGCGACGGACAAGAATTGGGAGAAGAAGGACAACGACCTGAAACGGGACATCCTGGCCGTGGACAAGCTGATCGCAGCAATCGAGGCAGACAAGAACCCGGCGCCCGTGCGGAGTATGGAGGAGTTTTCCGGCACGCGAACTAGCCAGTGACCACATGGTTCGACCGCCTCCGCCAGTTATTGCCGTGCCAGTCGCTTGATGACGGGCTGGATCTCGGGCGCCTTCATGAAGGTCTTCCAGCAGAACCCCGTCCGAGAATTTTCCATCATCGGCGCGATGGAGCCCACGTCTATGCCCAGGTATCCGCCGGCGACCCAGTTCTTGGAAAAGTCGAAGGCGTCGTAGAAACCGAACGGCCCCCAGAGCCGCCTGCCGTGCTTCTCATACATCTCGGTCAGACATGCACGGCTCTGCTCGGGAACGTAGGGCATGGACGCCAGGGCGGCGGTCGGCGCAATTGTCCCGTCGTCCTGCGACCCAGGCGCATGGGCCTTGTAGCCGTCCGGATTGTAGCTGGCCGTCAGTCCCCACAGCGGACCGTAACCGGCGAACGTATCGCGCTTTGATTCGGCATACTTGATCTGGACGAGGGCGAAGTCGCGGAAGTGATCGAAGTAGCTGCGGCCCTGGTATTCGAGTGCCCGCGGATCGAACCCGAGGTAGGAGTAGTGCGTGAAGAAGAGCGGCGGGCCAAGGCCGTGGTGGAGTTGCAGCGTGATGCCGAACTCAATCCGTTTCTGAGCGTAGCGAGCGTGTTCCCAGCCCGACCAATAGAACTTCGGATCCACGGCATGAGTGGGCGAAGCGAGCGCCAACAGGTAGACGATCTGACACTCGTTGAAGCCGCGCACCGGCATGTTCTTCTTGAAGCCATGGACGGGCGACCAGTGCCACAGCAGGATGGCACCGCGCTGGTCTTCTTTGGCGAACCAGTCCCATTCGATTTCGCGCCACAGCGTGTCGGCGCGCTTGCGGATCTCCGTCTCGACGGAATCTCCGCCGGCAAAATACTCGCGCAGGAAGAGAAGGCCTTCCGCCAGAAAAGCCGTCTCGACCAGATCGGCGCCGTCGTCATCCGGCCCGAAAGGGATGACCTTGCCGGTGGTCCCGTTCGGCCAGTGAGGAAAGGCGCCGTAGAAGCGTTCAACCTTCTCCTGGAGGAATGAGAAGATCTTCAGGATGCGCTGCGCCCCGGCCTGCCGCGTGACAAAGCCGCGTTCGATGCCGACGGCCAGCGTGAAGAGTCCCATGCCAGTCGCGCCGATGGAGCAAAGGTCCGGGCCGCGCTCGAGCCCCTCGAAAGCCAACCCCGAAACGGGATGCCCGCAATCGTAGAAGTACCGAAAGCTGGCCTCCTGCACCTCGGTCAGCAGACCTTCGGCGTCGGCACGGGCGGGTCGGCCCTTCAGAACGCCGGACCAGGCCGAATAGACTGGAGGCTCCTTCTTCGAGAGCGCACGCAGGCTGCGAACACGGTAGTAGTATTCTCCGTCATCCCGGCCCAGGAAATCGCTGTGGACTGGAATAGAAGGCAGAACGGAGGTCAGCATCTCGAACGGACCTTCGGGCGCGTTGGCGCGCTGAACTTCGTAACGCAGCGACGGTGCGCTGATCCAGAGCAGATCAACGCGCAGATGTCGCGAGAGGACGCGCACTTCGCCTGGTACGGGCAGGGGCGCTTCACTTTCGGCCGCCGCCACCGGCCAGAGCAGCAGAACCAGTAGCACGCAGAGAAAACGCCGTCCCTTCATGTTTTCCTGCCCTCGCCGCCTTTCGCGTCCAGAACCGTCTTGCGCATTCTATGATAAACGCAAGAGGGTGAATTTGGGAGCGCCTTCCACTTTCAGCGTCATCTGCATCTCGATGAGTTGGGCCAAGGCAGTCCAGTCGGTGGCAGTTGGAGCAATCGCGCATCGAAGGTGTATGCTAGAGCAGAGGATGCGGGCAGGTCATTGTGGGACAACGTGGATTGTTTCAAGGAGACCGAGGATGAGGGGAACCTCCAGAGCATTTGGGTTGTCAATCGTGATCGCGCTGGCGCTGGCGGCGCAGTCCGGCGAGACGCCGGCCCCGTACGCGGGCTGGCAGCATTCCGGCTCGCTTTTCATCCTGACGACGCCAGAGGGGGCCGATCTTCCGGCCTCGGCCTCAGAGGACGGATTCCCCTTGCTGGTGCGCCTGAACAAGGAGTTCTTCGACTTCAAACAGGCGAAGCCTCAAGGCGAGGATATCCGCTTCGCCACCAGCGCGGGCGCCCCCTTGGCGTACCAGATTGACGAGTGGGACGCCGGCGCTGGGACGGCCAGCATCTGGGTGCGCATTCCCAACCTCAAAGGCAACGCGCGGCAAGAGATCAAGATGCATTGGAGCAAGGCCGACGCCGAGAGCGAAACCAAAGGATCTGCCGTCTTCAACGAGTCCAACGGGTATCTGAGCGTCTGGCACATGAACGATTCCGTGAAGGACGAAGTCGGCACACTCGACTCGAAGGATTCGGGCACCACCTCTTCTTCTGGCATCATTGGCAGAAGCCGGCGCTTTGACAGGGGCAAGGGGATCAACTGTGGAGAGAAGATCACCGCCTATCCTGCCGGCTCCAGTTCCCATTCTTCTGAAGCTTGGTTCAGGGCCGAAAAACCGAATGCGACAATCCTTGCCTGGGGCAACGAGCAGGCCCAGGGCAAAGTGGTCATGCAATTTGTCAGTCCGCCACACATCAATATGGACTGCTATTTCTCAGGGGGAAATGTTGCGAGCAGCACTGCGCTTCCCATGTCCCAATGGGTTCATGTGGTTCACACCTACAAGAGTGGTGAGTCGCGAATCTATGTGAATGGAGCCCTGGACGGCGCCAATACGTCCAGAGGGAGCCCGCTGGCCATCAAGAGTCCTGCGAGGATGTATATTGGCGGTTGGTACAACAACTACAATTTCGTCGGAGATATTGACGAAGTGCGCATCTCGAAGGTAACCCGTTCCGCGGATTGGGTCCGCCTTGAATATGAGAACCAGAAGCCCTTGCAAACGCTGGTGGGCAACTTGGTGCAAACGGGCAACACTTTCTCGGTCTCCCCCGAAGAGGTCCAGGTCGCCGAGGGCAAGAGTGCGACCGTGACGGCCAAAGCTGGAGGCGCGCAGAAGCTGTATTGGATTCTCAAACGGGACGGCAAGGAGACTGTCGTTGCCGTGGACCGGTGTTCGTACACGTTCGATGCCGGGCGCGTGACAGCCGACACGGCATGTGTGCTGCAGTTTAAGGCTGTCTACGCCAACGAAACCAAGACCAAAGATATCCCTGTGACGATCAAGGAGGACATTCCCGAACCAGTTTTCACACTGAAGGCACCCTCAAACTGGAATGGCCGGGACACCATCGAAGTTGTCCCGGCGATCAGCAATCTTGCCGCCATGCAGGCCAAAGGTGCGGGTGAGTTGCACTACAAGTGGACCGTCGCCGGCGGCGCTGTGGTCAAGGAAGTTGCTCCAGACAGATTGGTCCTCACGCGCTCGCAGTACAGCGGCCCGATCACCGTGAAAGCGGAGATTGACAACGGCGGCGCGGCCACCGCCGCTACGGCTGCGATCCAGGTGACGGAGCCGAAGAGCGATCCGTGGGGCCAGAGGACTCCTGGAAAAGACGAGAAACCCGAAGACAACCAGTTCTACGCCTGCGACGACAAGAACGAGGGAAGGCTCTACTACAACGGCACGCTGGATCAGGCGGCCGACTCGGTCTTCCTGAAGGTCTACGCGGACGACAAAGCCTTCGCCTCCGAAACCCAGAAACCCGGCGCGGACAACGCCTACGCCTTCGCAGTCAAACTCAAGCCGGGACTCATCAAGTATCGCGTGGAGTTTGGGACGAAAAGCGGGGACAAGGAGACCGCCCTGCACAAGGCGGAGAACCTGGTGTGCGGCGACGCCTACCTGATTGACGGGCAATCCAACGCCTTGGCCACGGACACCCGCGAGAAGTCTCCGCCGGAAACGAACGAGTGGATTCGCAGTTACGGCAGTCCGCGCGGCGCCCCGAAAGGTGAGCGGCCCAACTTATGGTGCAACCCCGTGTGGAAGGCTGAGAAAGGCGAGAAGGCGGAGCTTGGCTGGTGGGGCATGGAACTCGCCAAGCGGCTGCTGGCGAGCCAGAAAATCCCCATCTTCATCATCAACGGCGCGGTCGGAGGCACGCGGATAGACCAGCACCAGCGGAATGAGGTGGGTCTCAGGCCGATGCGCTTCCCCGAGGTCCTTGGCGGCCCCGGCCGCGTTGAAATAACGCAGGCTGGCGTAACGCAGTCCATGAATGCGGTGGAACCAGGCGAGCATGCGCTCCACCAGCAGCTTCGACTCGCCGTAGGCGTTGGTTGGCCGCAGCGGGTCGGTCTCGCGGATCGGTATCGCTTCCGGTTCGCCGTAGAGCGCTGCCGTAGAGGAAAAGACGATTCGCTCAACACCGTGATGAAGCATGGCCTCCAGCAGCGTCAAGGTATTGGCGCTGTTGTTG
>JBEKKG010000004.1:0-28923 GCA_050010835.1 Planctomycetota bacterium | reverse complement strand
CCCTGCCAATCGCTCTTGGACGCGACGTAGTACTTGGCCACGGCGAGGTTCGCGTCGGGATCGTCCGGGCTATCTTTCAGCTTATCGAAGTGCGGCTTGACCTTGGCATATTCGGCCATTTGTGATTTCAGTTCGGCGGTGCGGACCTGGACAGCCCTGGTGAGTTCCGCGTTCTTGGAGCCTCGTGCAATTGCATCGAGCGGCGCGAGGAGCTTGCTCGCCGTTTCGTACTGGAGGCTCTTGCCCAACTGGTCCAGGACGCCCAAGCCTATGTTCACCGCCTTCTCGGCGTCTTCCGGCGTGAGCGCAGCCTTGCTCGCCGCCCCAAGGACACCCGCCCGCATGCCCGCGCCGTCCACGTCGAAAGTGCCCGCCAGCGCCTCGACCGCGGCAAAAGCGGTCTCAATGTCGCCTGCGGCGCTGCCTACGTCCCTGGCTTCCTGGAGCGCGGCGAACTGGAAGATGGGATCGTCTTTGGTTTCCCGCCCGTTCTTGAGCAGCTTCCTGGCCAATTCGGCGCGCTCAGCCACCTTCTTGCTGTAGTCATCCTTCAGGGTCTTCCGCAGGTCCTTCAGCGAGTCCTCGAGCGCCGCTTCGGGCGGCACGGGCAGGCGTGCGCTGGCCGGGGCCGCCGGCTGCGCCGCCGTCTTAGGCGGCGGGGGCTCTTGCGCCGGAGCAGAAACTGCCAGCGAAACGAGCAAGCCTGCCAGAGCCAGAATCCGGCTCCTATGTTGTGGCCATGCACCGCGCTCTAAACCCGCCATGATGCCCCCTTTGTTCCTGCCTATTCTATAGTGACGTACCTGGAACTTCAAATGCTGCTTAGGGACTGCGCAAGAAAAAATGGCCAAATCCGCTTAGAGACCCCTCAGCGGCGTTTGCTCAGCACCTCGCGCTCGTAGGTTTCGACCTGGTTGAGCCAGGCCGGGCCGGCCGGGACCCCCGCGCGCCGGCACAACTCATCCCACACCGCGCCGAAGGGCAACGTCTTGCATTCCTCCAACAGTGCGAGCTTCTGCGCCTGCTTGCCGCAGGCTTCCAACTCCCGGTGTACAGCCACAGGCTCCAGCAGCGCGTACAGCAGCGCCTTGCGGGCCGCGCGCGCGCCGATGACATAAGCGGCGATGCGGTTGACGCTGGCATCGAAGTAATCGAGCGCCAGGAAAACGCGCTGCAACGCGCCGGCGCGAACCAACTCCTGGAAGACCGCGCGCAGGTCGTCATTGAAGAGCACGATGTGATCGCTGTCCCAGCGGATGGAGCGGCTGAGATGCAGCAGGATGCGCTCATGGAACAGCAGCAGGGCCGAGAGCTTGTCGGCCACGCTTTCGGTGGGGTGGAAGTGGCCCATGTCCAGGCAGGGCGCGAGGCCCTTGCGCTGCGCGTAGCCCAGGTAGAACTCGTGCGAGCCGGGCACGAAGTCTTCACTGCCCAGTCCGAAGAGTTTGCCTTCCACCGCGTCCACGCAGAGGTCCCTGTCGATTTTCAGCGCCGGGTCGTAGATCTCGTCCAGCGACTGCAGCAGGCGCCTGCGGCACCCCCATCTGTCCACCGGCGAGTCCTTTGCGCCATCGGGAATCCACGAATTGACGACGCACGGCGAGCCCACTTCGCGCGCCAGCGCCGCGCCGATCCTGCGGCTGGCGATGCCGTGGCGCACCCAGAAGCGGCGGATGGCCTCGTCCCGGTGCGAGAGCGTGTAGCCGCCGTTCGCCTTGGGGTGCGCGAAGTACGTGGGGTTGAAGTCCAGGCCGAGTTTGCGCTTCCTGGCCCACCCGCTCCACTGCTTGAAGTGGCTGGGTTTCAGCAGATCGCGGTCCACGGCTTTGCCGCCGGTCTCAGCGTAGCTGGCGTGCAGGTTCACGCGGTGTATGCCCGGCAGCAGGCCCAGCACCTGCTCCAGGTCCGCGCGCAGTTCCTCGCCGTTGCGCGCGCGCCCTGGGTAGTTGCCCGTGGCCATGATGCCGCCGCCTTCCAGCGCGCCGGCCTTGACTTCAAAGCCGCCCACGTCGTCCGCTTGCCAGCAGTGCAGGGAGAGCGGGGCAGCCAGCGCGGCCTTTATGGCCGCTTCCGCGTCCACGTCCCGCGCCTTGTAGGCGCGGAGCGCCTTCTCGAAGTCTTCCTGGATGTCTTCAGGTGCCATGACCGGGTACATGATTGCTCCTTAAGCCAACAGGTCTCCGCGTCCCCGCATCCCCGCGTCTGCTATGGGAAGTATGGGAAGAATGGGACTTATGGAACAGCGCCCTCATCAGTTGCAGCTCAGGGTAAAGGGTTGCCAAAGTCCCATCCCCCTGTCTCCCTGTCTCCCTGTCTCCGCGTCTCCGTGTCTCCGCGTGAGGCTACAGTTTCAAGGCCGTGCTCTTCGACGCCTTCACGATCTCGGCGGCCGACAGCTCGCGCCGCGCTTCCTGCGACCTGTAGATGCCTTCGCTGATCAGCCCCACATTCAACGCCACGCCGGCCGTATCCAGGAGCGGCACGCGTCCCTGCAAGGCCGCGATCCAATGCTGCTGCGAACCGTCGTAAGCGGCGTAGTCCTTCTCGCAGGCGTGCCAGCGGAAGTCCGCGCCGCCCAGGTCCACCGAGGCGCTGGTTTCGAGATCGCCGGCCTTGCTGAAGAACATGAAGGGCGTGAGCTTCAGGCCGCCCTTGGAACCGAGAATCTTGCTGGACTCGGTGTCCTCATAGTGCAGCGCCCAACTCTCTTCGATGTCCAGCGTTATGCCCCCGGCCAGCCGCACGAAGCCCAGGCCGAGTTCCTCGACGGAGTATCCGGCGCTCTTGGCGCGCTCCTCATACATGGGGATTTCCTGGTATGTGGCGCCGCTGACCGTCTCCACTTCCGGGTTGCCGAGCAGGTCCAGGACCTGGGCCATGTGGTAGATGCCCATGTCGAAGAGCGCTCCGCCCGCCGCGGCCTTTTTTTGGACGAACGGCGGCGTGCCGTAGCCGTCCACCCACGGCCGGCCCCGGCGGCGGAAGCCGAAGGAACGCGCGTAATAAATCCTGCCGAGGTGTCCTTCGGCTATCAGGCGCTTGGCGGTCTTGTGTTCCTTGGAGTACAGTGTGGAAAGCTGGATGTGCAACTGCTTGCCTGTGCGTTTGGCCGCATCGCACATGGCCTTGGAGTCGCAGTATGAGCCGGACATGGGTTTCTCACAGTAAACGTGTTTGCCGGCCTCGAGGGCTGCGATGGTGACGGGCGCGTGCAGGTTGTTGTGCAGGCACACGTCCACGGCGTCAATGTCGCGCATCTTGAGCAGCTTGCGGAAGTCGCTCAGGACCTTCGGGATGTTGTTCTGAGCGGCGACTTTCTGCGCCTCCTCCTGGTTCACGTCGCAGACGGCGACGAGCTTGGCGTCCGGCACCTTCTGGTACTGGCTGACGTGGCTCTTCCCGATCATCCCCGTCCCGATGATGCCGATGCGGATTTCCTTGCCCATTTTCAATCCTCCTGAGTGTGGAAGCCCTGGTTATTACTCGAACCGGCGAAAAATGAAAGTGGACTTTGCGGCGCGTGGCACGATCCACGATTCGCAATCCACGATCCCGCGCCCCTACGCCCGGCCCGCCATCCGGTGCTTGCGGCCCTTCTATCCCCATGTCAGCGTTTCTTAATTGGTGGCTTGGGAGCAGCCGTCATTGCCTCCATTCGTCACCAGGCATGATTCGGCGCATGAACTGATCGAATAGGGGCACGGTGAATGCCGTATCACCATGGCTCGGACTCCAAATCATGCCTTTAGCAATCAACTGATTCCTAGTCGGGCCGAGTGCAGTTACTTCTCGTTTCAATTGTGCAGCGATGTCGCCGGAGCGATGTGGGCCCGGACCAAGCTCGGCCATGGCCCGCATGTATCTTTTCTCGAGGGGGGTCAGGCGATCAAATCTGACCCGGAAGAAACTTTCGTCGAGTGCCGCGACGGCTGCCGTGGATGCCACTTCGACGTCGCGCAAAGTGATGGGTGACTCTGATGCAGTATCCCAAGCATGCTTGCCCCACTCCTGCAAGAAGTAGGGATACCCATGGGTTTCTTGGATGATGCGCTGCAAAGCATCTTCAGCCACTTTGACGTTCTGATCTTCCGCAGGCTTTACGATCGCAATTCGAGCCGCCGGTGGAGTGAGGGGGCCGATCTCAGGGAAGTCAAAAAGCCGTTCAGCGTAGGACTTGGCCCGGCCCATCCGTCCTCTGAGCTGCGGCAGCCCGGCGCCCACCAGCACCACCGGCAGGAGGCGTTGTGCCGTGCGGTGCAAAGCCATAATAAGTGCCGCAAGTTCATTCTCCTTAACGTATTGGAGTTCATCAATGAACAGCGTCAGTGCGGTGCCCGCCTTCTTTGCAGCCAAGCCGGCAGCTTCCAACAAAGCTTGAAGATCGTGTTCCAAATCACCGTTGTCAGCTAACCCCGGCTCGGGATCGAAATCGAAACCCACCTCAATGTCCTGATACTTCACTTTCAAGGCCTTGGCGAACCCGGCGAGACCTTTCAGGGCCCGCTGGGCCAGTTCTTTGGCTTTATCGCTCCTTGATAACCGCAACAAGGCCAAGCGCAATTCAGGCGCCAGGATGGCCGGCAGGGAGCGATCCTCGGGCACCTCAATGCGCATGGTCTGGATCCCCTTGGCTTCGGCATTTTCCCTCATACGGTCAAGGAGCACCGTCTTGCCAACTCCACGGAGCCCAACCATCAAGATGCTTTTGGTTGGGCGGCCAAGCCTCACTCTTTCCAAGGCTACCCGAGTGGTCTCGCGCACCTCATCTCGTCCAGCCAATTCCGGTGGTGGCGTGCCAGCACCTGGAGCATAGGGGTTCTTGATTGGGTCCATGTCAAAGAGTTATAGCAGGGTTACTGTGATTTACAAGGGAATTATAAACTAAATAATTTCAGTATAAACACGGTGAAAAACTCGTGGCGCGTGGCGGCGCGGCAGTGGGGCGGGTTGCCAACCCGCCCTACTTCCTTGGCAAGCTGCCAGTAGCACTGCGCCAGCGCGAGGTCTTTGGCGACGCTCTTTTTGTACGTGATCTCAAAGGCCAAGAGCTTTCCTCAGTTCGCGCCCCGAAACAACCGGGTCCTTTTCATCGCGCAGGCGCGCCAGGGCCACCTGAAGGTCAGGCAAGTCCTCGAAATAGGACTCAAGCGCCTTTTGAATATGGAAGGAACGCGGGCGTTCGGTCTTTCTGGCGATGCGGTCGAGTTCTCTGGCCAGTGCGTCGGGCAAGCGGATTGACACGGCAGTGCTCACGTGCTCACCTCCTCTATTCTCTATAGTAGATGTATGCGCTGGTGGGTCTACCGTCAATCCTCATTTGGGTCTTTCCATCAGACAATCAAGCAATGGCCCAATTTGCCCTACTTGGCCGGCGCTTTCAGCTTCTCCTCGATCTCCTTGAGCTGCTGGCGGGCAAGCTGCGTTGACGCTGCCGCCGACATGAGCTATACTTGGAGACGGAGGTCAGGAAACATGAGGAAGAAATACACCGCGATCTTTACGCCGGCTGAGGAGGTGGTCTGGGTGGCCCGTTGCGCCGAGATTCCCGGCGCCAACACCGAGGGAGAAACCCTGGCCGAAGCGCGCCGCAACCTGAAAGACGCCATTCGGACCCTGCAGGCTTATCGCGCGCGGCAGGCCTTATCCGAGGCCGCACCCGCGGCCAAGATGGAAGAGATCGGTGTCTGATGAACCGCCGGCAATTCCTGAAATATCTTGCCTGACACAACTGCTACGAAGACCACGAAGGCACCTTGCACACCATCGTCAAGAATTTCTCAAACGGCTGCACGTCGGCTCTTCCGCGCCATCGGGAGTTGAAACGGGGAACGATCCGCGGCATTCGCAAGGATCTCGAGATACCGCCCCCTTTTTAGCGTTACCAATGGCTCACAGCTTGCCCTATTTGGCCGGCGCTTTCAGCTTCTCCTCAATCTCCTTGAGCCGCTTGCGGGCGAAAGGGGCGGGCCAGGCGTCGCCAACCGTCAATTCCAGGCACTTGCGATACCAGCGTGCGGCTTCGGTGAGGTTGCCTTCCGCCTCGCACTTCTCCGCGACAAGGTAGGCGTCTTCGTTCAAGTACCGCCGCTCTTCGCTCATGAGATCATCAAGGAACGCTGACTCCCCGATTTCGCCGAGGAAGAACCGGGCACGGGGCGTAGCATTGCTAGAAGCAGTGGGGTACTCGCGCAGCACCTTCCGCCAGTCCGCTTCGGCTCCGACACGGTCATGCAGAAACATGCGCGCTATGCCAGATTCCAGCAATGCGTCCGCGCAAGCAGCGCGCACTTCTGGGTATTCGGCTTCGACCGTTTCAAACGTTTTTGCCGCGTCCTCGAACCGTCCCATGTACCTCAATGCATCTCCGTAGTAAAGGCGCGCCCATGCACATTCAGAGCGTTGCTCAGGGTATTCCTTTGCCACGGCGAGAAGCGCCTTCAGTGCTTCCTCGTTTCGGCTTGCGCGCATGAGGTTCGATCCAATGCCGCGGCTGGCGCCGGCAGACAACCTCCGCAAATCCGGGAAGACAGCCACAACGGCCCGAAAGTGAACGATAGCTGCATCATACTCACCGCGTCCCGTCAGCTTATTGCCGGCGTTGGCAACCGTCTGCGCCAAGCGCGTGAGTTCCCAGTCGAGAAGGCCTTGACGCGCCTTCTTGAGGAGAGGCGTGCCCGCCACCAAGTCCGCGCGATTGAAGGCCTCGAGTGCGATCCTGATAGCGTTGGCCTCCACGAGTGCCGCGGCTTCCGCATCGCCCGAATTCTCAGCCTTCGTCAATTCTTCCATGGCCTCTGGGCCACGCCCGTTGCGCGCTTCAACTTCAGCCAGACCGATGTGCGCCCAACCGCGAAGATCGCTGTTAAGAAGGCTCTCCAATGCCCCTCGCGCGCCCTGCAAATCGCCAGTGGCCATGCGTGCAAGACCGCTCTTGTACAGCGCCAGACGGCCCTCGGGTACACTCGGGTGGCTGGCGTGGATAGCGTCGTATTCACCAACGGCCTCTTTGTAGTCCCCCTTCAGGAAGAGCCTATCAGGCACTGCCAGGCTGGACACATCCAATGCCTTCTTGCGCCGCCACAGTTTCACCTTTTCAAAGCGCGCGCCCTTCCCCCAGGAATAAAGGCCCGCGCGGCCACCGCTGAGCGGGAAGAAATCCCGGAGCCGCAGAACCTGGGAACCCTCAACGGTCAACGTCAGGTATTCGCCCGCGTGTTCAGCCACGATGTGGTACCGTCGGCCGGGAGCAATGAGCGCCTGCGGCGCGTTATTGTGCAACAACGCCACATACTTGCGGCACACAGATGAGCACTTGTTGCCGGCCGCCCCAAACTGGAGCGTGTAGCCACTCACCAGGGCCTGCTCACAGTTACAGTGAAGTAAGCATGAGAGATCGCAACCCTTGTCACCAAGCTCAACATCCGGCGGGAACCACGCGTCATATTCCAGTCGAGCTGCATCTGGGCAGGCCACGGGGAACAGAAGGATAAACTCCGTAAATGGTGGGTACTTCGGGTCTGTGACCCGCTTCCCTTCCGCGACCAGCGCGCCATCCATCACCTCTGCTTTTCCCTCGACGACGTCCCACCCTTCAGGCAAAACGCCCGAGGAAAAGTTCTCATCCACAACCAGTTCCCAACCCGCGGCGAAGCGCGCGAGGCGCTCAAAGAGGCCAAAGCCCAATCCCAGCGCCACAATCACCGCCACGGCCGCCGCCGTCAGCCCCGCCAGCCACGCGCGGTGCTTCCACAGCCGCTTGCGCCAACGGTACGCAAACGACGGCGGACGCGCCGCAAGCGGCTCGCCTTCAGTGAAGCGTTTGAGGTCCTCGACCAGCGCCGCCGCCGTGCGGTAGCGCCGCGCCTTATCCTTCTCCAGACACTTCAGGCAAATCGTCTCCAGGTCGCGGTCAACCTTCGGGTTCAGCTTGCGCGGCGGGACAGGCTCGTCTTCCATCACGGCGCGCAGCAGCGCCAGCAGCGACTTGCTCTGGAACGGCACGCACCCCGTGAGCATCTCGTAGAGCAGCACGCCCAGTGCGTACACGTCCGAGCGCTCCTCAACATCCGCCACTCGCCCCGCCGCCTGCTCGGGACTCATGTATGCCGGCGTGCCCAGCACGTCGCCGGCCTGCGTCAGCGACGATTCCACCTCGACGTTCCGCGCCAGGCCGAAGTCGGTCACCATTGCCCGTCCGGAAGCGTCAATCAGCACGTTGCCGGGCTTGATGTCGCGATGAATGACGCCGTGTTCGTGCGCGTGCTGGATGGCCGAGGCGATCTCAGTCATCAGTTTGACGATCTGCGTCGCTGGGAGCGCCGGCGTCTCGCCGGCCCGTGGGAGCGCAGGCGTCTCGCCGGCCTGTGGGAGCGCCGGCGTCTCGCCGGCCTGTGGGAGCGCAGGCGTCTCGCCGGCCTTCGGTGTCTTCGGCGGGAATGCCGGCGGGACGCCGGCGCTCCCAGGCTTCAGCAGCTTCTCCAGTGTGGCGCCCTCGATGAATTCGGCCGTGAAGTAGTGTTTGCCGTCGTGAATGCCGACGTCGTAAATCGGCACGATGTTGGGATGGCGCAGCTTCGCCGCAGCCTGCGCTTCGGCGTGGAAGCGTTTGATGAGCGACTCGCTGGCCTGCTCGCCGGCGATGAGGACCTTCAGAGCTACCTCGCGGCCAAGCTGCGGGTCGCGCGCGCGGTAGACGATGCCGAACGCCCCGCGCCCGATTTCCTGGACAATCTCATAGCGCGCGAAATGCCGCAGCGTCGGCGTGCCGCAATCCTCCCGGATTGCGGCGTGAACAATCCGGGAGGATTGTTCCACACCTCGCGCGCCCGGCCGTTGCGCGATTGTCTCCGCGACCGAGATAGTTGGAAAGCCAGAGCCGCAGTGCGGGCAGACAGCCTCGGCTGCCTTGCCGTCGCTTTCAAACTCCTGTGCGCATTTTGGACAGGTGAGCTTCATCCCCGCGACGCCCTATCGCCAACCCGCTGAGTAGGACAGCCTTTCCAGGCTGTCGGGACAAGCTGGAAAGCTTGTCCTACAGTTCAGGATGCCAGCCATAGTATAGCGGTCACGGGGCGGGACACCAACGGCGATTGGGCGGATAAGGCGCAAAGGGTGCGTGGCGCATTGGTCGGGCCGTTGTTCCCCCTCCCCTTGCGGGAGGGGGCAGGGGGAAGGGCCGGCCGCCCCCTCACCCGGCGTTCGCTTCGCTCACGTCCGCCCTCTCCCGCAAGGGGAGAGGGAATGCGCGCCCCATTTGCAGCACGCTCCTACGTCCTGCCCGCGATCCGCCGCTTGCGGCCCTTCGGGTTGCCAGCGGGCCTCAATTCCAGATCTGTGATCAGGAATACGTCAATGAGGTTCACTGTGGTGTCGGGCCGGGCAACATAGACTGTTCGGCCACCCGGCATAAACATCATCCATTCCGGATGCGGCACAGGTATCTCGCGGCCATCGGCCAAGTGAATGATGAATCTTTGGAAAGGCCGCGCGCTGTATAAATCGTGGAGCTTCTCGGATGTCATGGCGGCTGCCGACCAATCTAAAATCCAAAATCGCTAGTCGCTGGCCTTGAGTGTCAGGCCCAGTTCGGAGAGCTTGGCCTTCACTTCGTTCAGGCTGGTCTGGCCGAAGTTCTTGGTGGCCAGCAGGTCGGCCTCGGTCTTATCCAGCAGATCGCCGATGGTGTCAATGGCCAGACGCTGCATGCACTTGCGCGAGCGCACGGAGAGTTCGAGGGTGGCGGCCGGCTTGGCGAGGATGGGGTTGTCGCCGCCGCCCAGCCTCAGGCGTTGCGTGCGCACCTTGCGCTCTTCCTCATCCCTCTGCATCCCCAGGCGCAAGCCCTTGCTCTCCAGCAACGACCTGATCTCGCGCAAGCTGGTTTCGCCGAAGTTCTTATAGGCGAGCAACTCAGGCTCGGTCTTGCGCACCAGGTCTCCCAAGGTCCTGACGTTCATCTTCGCCAGGCAGTTGCGGCTGCGCACAGACAACTCGAAATCGTTGATGGCTATGCGCAGCACCGCCTCCAGGCGGTCATGCTCCTTGCGCTGGGCTTCGTCGTAGTACATGTCGAGCGACTCCACGGCATTGCGCAGGTACAGCGCCGCGCGGCGGTTGCCGGGGTCCACTTTCATCGCGTCCTTGAAGCAGGCGATGGCGTTGTCCACCTCGTCGCGGTCTTCGTAGAGCAGGCCGAGGTTGAGCATGGCGTTGACGAAGGCCGTGCCTTGGCCGGCGACCTTGCGGTAGAGCTCCACGGCCCGTGCGTCCTCGCCGCGCAAGTCCAGCAGGTAGGCCAGGCGGAAAGCGGCCTGAGGGTTCTGCGGATCCAGCTCCAGCGCTTTCTCGTAGGCGTCGCAGGCGGTTTCCTGCTGGCCGAAAGCTTCCGCGCACCAGCCTTTCTGCAACCACCAGCCGCTGTCCGCGGCGTTGGCATTTTCAGTCTTAGCCAGGACCTTGAGGCCCTCGTCCGGCTGGCCCTTGCCGCGCCACGCGGCTGCCAGTTCCACGCTCACCGCCGGGGACAGCGCCTGCGCGGCCTGGAGCTCGCTGATGGCTTCGTCGTGCTGTCCGCGCTCCAAGGCTATCCCCCCGCGGACCAGTTTGGCCAAGGCGGAGGAGGAGCCTTTCAAGGCGGCCTCAGCCGCATCGAGATGGCCTGTGATCCAGTTATAAGCTGCTTCCCGCAGGCTTTTTTCCTCTTTGGGCAAGTCCGCGTCCGCAAGGGCGGCCAGGCGTGCCAGGAGTGCCTGGCGTTCAGCCGGGCTCTTGCGGACAGCGTTACGGAGTTTCAGAACAGCCTCCGCATTGAACGCCGCTTGCGAGGCGATTTCATCGGTGATGCTGGCGCTGCGTGTAGCTTCTGCCATGAGCAACTACTCTCCAGTTTTCAGGTCCGAGGAGGCCCAATACCACCCCGCCGGCTTGCCGGGAGCCGGCCTTGAAGGGTGAATATGATACGCTCTTTCGCGCGGTTGGCAAGAGCGTTCTTGAGCCAACGACTTTTTGCCACAGAGGACACAGAGGACACAGAGAAAGGATTGTGGATTTTGAAAGAGCTTAAATTCTGCCGTTCTCTGTGCCCTCTGTGTTCTCTGTGGCTGAATTCAGTTGGCTTCGCGCACCTCGTTGATCAGGTACTTGGCCGCCACGGCGGCCAGCGGGCAGGCCGCGGCCCGGCCTTCGCGCAGCAGGCGCAGGGCCTGCAAGTCCGATTTCCAGGCCGTGTCTCCGGGGGCCAGCAGGCAGGTGCTGCCTGGTTCGTAGGCGGCCAGCAGCCGGCCCTCTTTGAAATAGTAAAGGTTTTCCGAGACCTCGGTTGCGTAGGCATGCATGTAAGGCATCAGGTCGTTGGGCTTGAACCAGAGCTTGATCTCGCGCTCGGCCTCCGCGTCCGAAGCGGAAGCGTGGACCAGGTTGTCCATGCGCTCGCCCACCGCTTTGCCCGCCGCATCCTTCACGGGCACCAGGGTCCCCAAGGTGCGGATGGTTCCGGGGGCGCGGTCCCGCGCGACGTGCGGGTTCGTCGGGCCGCAGATCTCGCGCACCTTCTTCACCGCGTCCGGGCCGCAATAGACGAACGCAATCACCCTGCGCTTCTGCGGTTCGTTCAGATAGTGCAGCCGCCCGGTGATGTATTCGATCAGGGGCGGATAGAAGAATTTCCCCTTGTGCTCGGCGTAGTGCTCTTCGGCCAGCATCCTGCTGACATGCACAATCTTCGCGCCCGCGAACCGCAGGCCGGTGTGAAACTCCGAGAACTGCGAAAGGATGTAGCCGGTCAGAGACAGCTTGAGCGCGTCAGGTTTGATGAGCACGAGCGTCTGCTCGAGTTCCTTGTCCAACATTTGAAGAGCTCCTCGTCACAAGAAAACGCCCCCACCGTCCCCCGCTCCCCAGCGGGAAGGGCGGCGCTTCAGCGCCGGGTAAGGGGCCATGATATTAGAGAAAGGGCTAGGAATGAGCAACTCCCTTTGTCCGCAGCAGCTAGGTGCGTACCGCGGGCGTCTCGCCCGCCTTTCTCACGGCATTCAGCGATCGCTTCACCAAGGCGGGCGGGACGCCCGCGGTACATTTACGGTCCCGCAGCATCTTCAGAATCTCCGCGCGGTGCGGCAGGCCAATTTGCGCGCCGTGGCGGGTGACTTTCAAGGCGGCGGCGAAGACGGCGAATTCTACCGCCGGGTTCACGCCGTGGCTGTCAAACGAGAAATGCGCCGCCAGACACCCGTTGAAGCAGTCGCCGGCGCCAACCGTGTCCACGGCTTTAACTTTCGGCGCGGCAACGAAACACTCAAGGTATTCTCCAGCATCGTACATATCCACACCGCGCGCACCGCGCGTCACCAAAATAGCTGGATAGCAGGGTTGGAGCGAGCTACGGAATGTCTTAACTTTGGCCATTGCCGCGCGGCTGCCCACCGGAGCGCCAAAGAGCGCCTCAAATTCAACCTCATTCGGTGTCAGGAAGTGACAGTAGTCTTTGAACTCGCCGGGCAAGCCGCCCGGCAGCAAAGGCGCAGGATTCAGGATGACGCTGCCGCAGCCGCCGGACCAGGTCAGGCGCAAGGCCTCCAGGACTGTTTGCAGGGGCACCTCAAGCGAACAGACAAACGCATCGTCCTCGCAGAAGTCCTTGGGCATCGCGCGCCGGACGTCTGCGGGTGTCAACCGCATGCTGGCGCCTGGCGCGACAAAGATAAGATTCTCCGCCTTGGCTTTGGCCTTGCTTTCGCCAATGGCAATCAGCGCCACGCCGCTGGGCACGCCTTTCTTGACCGCGCAGCCGGAGCAGTCCACGCCTTCCTTCTCCAAGTCCGCGCGGCGGGCGCGGCCAAAGGCGTCGTCGCCGAAGGCGCCGATGAAGTACGCCTTGGCGCCGGCCCGCGCCGCGGCCACGGCCTGGTTGGCGCCCTTGCCGCCGGCAAAGGTGAGGAGATCGCCGCCCAGGACGGATTCGCCGGGCTGCGGCAGCTTGGGACAGTGGACGACCAGGTCCGTGTTGGAAGCCCCAACCACAATGACGCGGCCTGGGTGTTTTGAAGCGGTGGAAGAGTGTGGCATGGGCGGGCCCTCAAGGTGACCACTGGAGAACAGGTGCGGCATTATATGCGCCGCGGCGGAATTTGGGCTTCAGATTTTGGGATTTGGTTTGGGCAGAAACCAGTCACGCTGTCCCACCCTACTCCCCAATGCTCCGCAACGCGATCAGGACGAGAACCACGACCACGACAATCACGCCCACGAAGAGCGCGATTTTGAGGCCCCGGCCGTTCGTGGCCGCTGGCGCCGGCTTGGCGCGGTTGGCGGCAGCCAGTTGCTCGCCAAGGCGGGAGCGGGTCGCGTCTTTGGCGCGCGGCTTGAGGCCGCTGCCCACGCGGCTCTCGGTCTGACCCGCCGGACCGGGCTTGAGCGGTTCCAGCCATTCGAAGTTTTCACTCTTCGCGGCTGCCGGGGGCGCGGCCTGCGGGGCCGCCTGCCGGGCCTGGTCTTGCTGGGCCTGGGGACGCGCGACGCTGGACTTGCCCGGCGGGGGCAGGACGCCCAGCGGCGTCTGGCCTTGTTTCACACGTGCGATGTCCGCGCTGAGTTCCGCCGGCGTCTGGTAGCGTTCAGCCGGATCCTTGGCCATCATCTTCTCCAGCATGTGGCAGAAAGGGAGGGAAATAGCGTGGTCAATCTCGCGCGGGCTGGGCACCTGTTCGTTCAAGTGCTTCAGCATCACCACAGCGGGAGTTTCGCCTTCAAACGGCGGGCGGCCGGTGACCATTTCGTACACCGTGCTGCCGAGGGAATAGATATCGGCGCGGATGTCTGCTTCGGTTTTGCCTTCGATCTGCTCCGGCGACAGGTAAAAGGGCGTGCCCATGGCGATGCCAGCGCGGGTGATGCGGCGGCGGCCCATGGTCTCGGTGTCAATAGCCAGGCCCATGTCGGTCAGCTTGGCCACGCCTTCCGCGGTGACGATGATGTTCTCGGGCTTGATGTCCCGATGGATGAGGTTCTCGCCGTGGATATGGTCCAGTGCCGAGGCGATCTGTTGCAGGATGTCCAAGGCTTCCTGCTCGCCCAGGCGGCCCTTGCGCTCCAGCAGTTGGTACACGTCACGGCCTTTGACGAACTCCATGACGATGAAGTGGTAGCCATCGGCCTCGCCGACATCCAGGCCGTGGACGATGTTGGGGTGGTCCAGTTCGAAGGCCGCCCGGGCCTCGTGTTCGAAGCGCTGCAGGAAGACCTGGTCCTTGGCCCGGCTGCGGGGCAGAACCTTCAGCGCCACGACCGTTTTGGTGCGCGTGTCCTGGGCCTGGTACACGGCGCCCATGCCGCCCTCGCCTAACTTGCGGACAAGGTCATAAGGGCCTATGCGGGAGACATGCTGTTCGGCCTCGCGCTGGGTGTTGAGCAGGCGCGCGAGCTGGCTGCGGGTGAGGTAACCGTGGAGCACGAGGATCTCGCCCAGACGGTCCTGCCGGGCCTCTTGCTCAGCCTGGAGCTGGGCCGCGAGGCATTCCTCGACCTCCATGGGCAGGCACAGCCCTTGCGCCACCGCCAACTGCCCCAAGCGTATGTCGTCCAGAGTTGGCATGCCTAGTACCTAACGCCTCCTAAAACCCAAGAACCGGGCCGCGCCCAATTTGCAGACAATACGGCAGGCAGGAGGGGGGGCATAACCGGACCTGCGCTCGTACCATTATGGTGCGGGCTTCCAGCCTGCACCGATCTTGCCTCCTCAATCCGCGCCCTGCCAGTGCAGGCAGGATGCCTGCACCACAAGTCCGGTTATGCACCCGCAGGAGGGTGCTGTCAAGAACGGCTCTCGCCAGACTGGGACCGCGTGGTATATATCCTGGGGAGAGGCTCGGGGGAGTGGCGGAGGCATGCCGGACATACTCGAAGATGCAATGCTGGACAGCGGCGCGGCCGCGGGGCTGGAACGGCTGGCGCTCCTGCCGTTTCCGCGGCAGGTCAGTTTGCGGGGCGCGCCCTTCCGGCCCGCGCCGTCCAATTTTCTGTTTCTCTCCCCGGATGCCGCGAGCGGCACGCGGCGCAAGTGCTTCCTGCTGGCGCAACAACTGGCGGAAGAGGGCTTGCGGACCAGCCTGGAGGCGTCTTCGTCCCTGGGTCCCACCCAAGCGCTGTTCACGCAATCGGCTAGCTTCCCCAAGTGGGACAAGCTGGAAGCCCCTTTGCGCGGGCAGGCCGCTGGACGTGAAGGCTACCGCCTGGTGGTCACGTCCGACGGCGCTCTGCTGTACGGCGCCGACGAGCAGGGAGTGCAGTACGCCGGCGCAACGCTGCGGCAGTTGCTCCAGGATGGGCCGGTCGTCCCGGGGCTGGAGATCGAGGACTATCCGCTGCTGCCTGCGCGCGCGCTGCACCTGGATTTCAAGGGCTGGCCGCCTACGGCGGAGCACTTGAAAACGGTCATCGGGATCCTGGCCGGCCTGAAGATCAACACGCTGCTCCTGGAGTACGCGGCGCACTTCAACTTCCCGTCGCAGCCGGGTCTGGCTGCGGAAGGTTCCCTGACGGCGCTGGAAGTGGGGGAGCTTGAGGTCTATGCCAGGGACCTGGGCGTGACACTGGTGCCGTTGGTGCCTTGCCTCGGCAACGTGGGGCACGTGTTGCGTTTGCCGGCCTATACGTCCTTGCGCGAGCACCCCCAGTACCTGCAACAGTACTGCCCCGTGAACCCGCAAACGCTGGGCGTGGTCACGGCCATGATGGAGGACTTGATCGCCGTTCACGCAGGGAAATTCTTTCATGCCGGCGGGGACGAGACGCAGATGCTGGGCAGCAATCCCGCCACCGCGGCGCGGGCCGCGCAGCTTGGCGGGCGTTCCGCGTTGTACTTGGAGTACGTGGGGAAGGTGTGCCGCTATCTCTTGACCTGCCAGCGCGAGCCGATGCTTTGGGACGACATGTTCCGGAAGATGAGCGACGCCCAGGTGCAGTGGCTGCCGGAGGAAGTGGTGCTGACGTCCTGGCAGTACGAAGGCCATGGCGGCAGGGCCACGCCCGCGATCCTGGCCAACCTCGACCGCTACAAGCGTCTCCGCCGCCGCGTCTGGGGCGTGGCCATGCGCTCGCCTGCGCTCCGTTACGATGCGTTCGACAACATTGATGCCTGGACTGAAGCTGCGGAACTGGGTTACGTGGAAGGCGTGATCACCACTGCGTGGACCCGCGACCATCCGCTGGGGGCGCTGTTCCCCCCGCCGGAAACTGCCTGGCCGGCGGCTTTTTACGCCGCGGAGCGGGCCTGGTCCGGCATGAAGGGGTTGGGCCGCGAACGGTTCCCGAGGCGGTTTGTGGTGCGCATGTTCGGGGCCAAGGACCCGGCCGCGCAGAGCCGCGTGTGGGCCGGTTTTGACTTTCTCCTGCGCGAACACGCGCGGCGTGCGCGGGAGTTCTTCGCCCAGGATGCGCGCGCCGCGCCCCGCGGCGGCTCCACACTGGCCTTCATGGAAGCGTGGAGCGGCATCCGGGCGTTTCAGGAGTACGTGCGGCAGTTTGAGGAACAGGTCAGCGGCAGTTATGCCAACCTCCAGGCGGGCCAGGGCGATCCTTTCCATAGCGGGCGTTTGCGCTGGCGCGTGTTGGAACTGAAGAACAAGTTGCCGGCGCTGGTGGCCAACTTCAGGCAGCAGGCCGCCCGCATCACCACTGAAGCGCAGATCAGGGAGTTCGTCGAATCCAGCATCGCATACAGTTACGGCAGACTGGAAGAGATTGAGAAACTTCTGGCCCAGTATCCCCTCCCACCCCAGGAATGGCAGCAACCTGTGAGCCTGTGACGGGTGACGAGTGACGGGGCGCAACGCTCGCGCCGGTAGGACAGGCTTTCCAGCCTGTCCGGACAACCTGGAAAGGTTGTCCTACCGCCTTTGCCGCCATTGCGGCTGCGGCGCCTTCTGCGCTTGCGTGCCTGCGCCCGAAACACGCACGGCGCCCGGCGACAGGATGTGGCGCAGGCTCGCGAGCAGGTCCGGCACAGGCCGCACCCCCCGTTTCTCTCCGGCGCGGATGTTCACCAGCGCCGGCCGGCCCGCTGGGTCGGTGATTTCGATTTGGAAAAACACCGGCGTCTGGCCGCGGTATTTCTGCAGTTCCGGCAGGACTGAATCGAGCCGCGCCTGCAAGAGATCCTTCCCGAGGTTGCCCAACGACAACCACACATCGTGTACGTACCTTTGCGCCGCCTGGTCCACGGTCATAACCTGGTCGGCCATGATTGTGGCCGCCGCCCGCCTCTTCTTCTCGCCATCCCCGCCATTGCCGCCGCTTTCACCGCCCAGCGGCTCATTGAGCTTCAGGCGCCCGCGGAAGAAGAGGATGCTGTCCTGCTGCAGCGGTTTGCACTCGTTGTAGATGCGGGGCGTGACGACCACTTGCGCGCTGCCTGAAAAGTCCTCGATGTTGAGCACCGCCATCTTTTCGCCCTTCTCCCGCGTAACGGTATTGCGCACTTGCGTCACCAAGGCGCCTGCCACGACCGTGTATCCTTCGGGTATTTCCGCGAGTTCACGCAGGCGGGAAGACGACAGGCCCTCCACCAATTCGCGCACCTCGTCAAGAGGATGGCCGGAGAAATAGAACCCGAGCACTTTCTTCTCTTCCGCGAGGCGCTCCTTCACCGTCCAATCAGCAGGTCCTGAACCTGACAGCTTGAAAGGTCTCCTTTCCGGTTCATCGCCTCCAAAGAGGCTGCCCTGGCCAGAGTTGCGGTCCAGGCGCGCAACGGCACCGTTGGACATGGCCTCGTCCAGGACATCAATGAGTGCGGGTCGGGAGCACCCCTTCGCAATGCTGTCCAGGGCGCCAGCCTTAATGAGGTTCGCAAGGCAGCCCTTATTGACGTGGCCAGCCTCAAGCCGTTCACAGAAGTCGAATAGGTCACGGAAGGGGCCGTTCTTCTTTCGTTCTTCGAGGATGGAGTTCACGGCGTTGTCGCCTACGAGTTGGATCGCACCCAGTGGGAAGAGGAGCACCTTCTCTTCCTTGATTAGGAATCGCTCCCCGGAATCGTTTATGTCGGGTTTCCGAATCTCAAGCCCCATGCGCCGGCATTCTTCGATGTAGAGGACGAGCTTGTCCGTGTTGCCAAGCTCCAACGACATGTTGCCGGCCATGAATTCCGCCGGGTAATTGGCCTTCAGGTACGCTGTCTGGTAAGCGAGCAGAGCATAGGCCGCAGCATGGGAGCGGTTGAAGCCATACTCAGCGAACTTGGCGATCAACTCGTACAGCTTCGTCGCCTTCTCTTTGTTGATGCCCTTTTGCGCGCAGCCTTCCACGAACTGCACGGCGTACTTGGCCATCAACTCGGGTTTCTTCTTGCCCATCGCCTTGCGCAGCTTGTCTGCTTCGGAGAGCGTGAAGCCCGCGAGCTGGTTGGCGATCTGCATCACCTGTTCCTGGTAGACGATGACGCCATAAGTGTCTTTCAGGATTGGCTCAAGCTGCGGCACCAGATACTCGATCTGCTCCTGGCCGTGCTTGCGCTTGCAGAAGGCGGGGATGTTCTGGAGCGGTCCGGGCCGGAACATGGCGTTGAGCGCGACCAGGTCCTCCAGGCAATCCGGGGCGGCCTCGACCAGCATCTTGCGCATGCCGTCGGATTCAAATTGGAACACGCCACACGAGTCGCCGCGGCTCATCATGCGGTAGGTCTTGGCGTCATCCAGAGGCAATTGCTGGAGGTCTATGAGGCCGTCCGCGGCGAGGGGTTCTTTGAGCTTGGAGCCGTGCCGCTCCTGCATGAGCTTGCGCGTGACTTCCAGCTTGGTCAGAGTTTCCAGGCCCAGGAAGTCAATCTTCAGCAGGCCCACGGCGTCAATGTGGGACATCTCGTACTGCGTCAGCGTGAGGCCGTTCTTGTCCTTAAACAACGGGCAGTACTCGACCACGGGCTTGTCGGCGATGACCAGGCCCGCGGGGTGGCAGCCGGTGTTGCGGGCGATGCCTTCGCACTTGCGCGCCATGTCAATCAATTCTTTGGTGGCGGGCTCGCGCGCATAAGCGGCGGCCAATTCCGGCTCGTCGTCCACGGCGTAGTGCGTGTCACCTTCAGACGCGCGCTTGGCCGGCGCGGCTTGCAGCGTCACTTTCTTGTTGGGCATGAGCGGGATCAGCTTCGTTATATTATTGACCTCGTTAATCTGTCGGCCCAGCACCCGGCCCACGTCGCGCACGGCGCTCTTGGCCTGCATGGCATTGAAAGTTATAATATTGGCGGTACAATCGCGACCGTATTTGTTCTGCACGTACTCGATCACCTCGCCGCGGCGACTCTGGCAGAAGTCAATGTCAATGTCCGGCATTTCGTTGCGGCCTTCGTTGACGAAGCGCTCAAAGAGCAGGTTGTAGCGCAGTGGTTCCAAGCCGGTGATGCCCAGCGCGTAGCAAACGACCGAGCCCGCCGCGCTGCCGCGTCCCGGCCCCACCGGGAGCCCCCGCGCACGCGCCTCGCGGACAATGTCCCACACGATCAGCAGATAGCCCACGAAGCCCATCTTCTCCAGGACGCGCAGCTCCTCCTGAGCGCGCGCCTGCACAAGGGCCGGCACCGGGTCGCCATAGCGGCGCTTGAGTCCCGCCGCCACCTGGCGCCGGAAGAACACGTTGGGTTCCTCGCCGCCCGGCACCTGGAATGCCGGAAAGTGGTAGGTGCCGAACTTCAACCCCAGGTTGCAGCGTTCGGCAATCTCCAGCGTGTTCTGGAGCGCCTCAGGCACGGCGCTGCCGAAGAGCTGCTCCATCTCCTCGCTGCTTTTGAGGTAGAACTCATCGCACGGGAACTCCATCCGTTCCCGGTCGCTGAGCAGCTTGCCCGTGTCGATGCACAGGAGCACGTCATGTGCCGCGGCATCCTCGCGGCTGGTGTAGTGGCTGTCGTTGGTGCAGATCAGCTTGCCGCCCGTTGCGCGCGCGATGCAGATGACGGACTCGTTGACTTTCTTCTGCTCCTCCGCCAGTTGCCGCATTTCCTTCGAGGCTTCAGGCGCATCCAGCGCGGCAGCGCCATGGTCCTGCAATTCGAAGTAGAAATTGTCCTTCCCGAAAATTTCCTGGTAAACGCCGGCCATGCGCAGCGCGGCAGCGTAGTCCTTCTTCAGAACGGTCTGCGGGATTTCGCTGCTGATGCAGCCCGAGGCGGCCAGCAGGCCCTTCGAGTACCTGGCCAGCAGCTCACGGTCCACGCGCGGCTTGTAGTAGAAGCCCTCCAGGTACGCCAGGCTGGAGAGCTTCATCAAGTTCTTGTAGCCTTCCTCGTTCGAGGCCCACAGGATCAAGTGAAAGCCTGATTTGTCATCTATCTTCTCGCGCACGGAGCGGCTCTTGCCATCCGGGACGACGTAGGTCTCCATGCCGATAATGGGCTTGAGCGGCGGCAGGCCATCCTTGGGGGCGGTCTTGGCGGTCTCCATGCAGGCCCGGTAGAATTCGATGGCCCCGAACATGTTGCCGTGGTCCGTGATGGCCAGCGCCGGCTGGTTCATCTGCCGCGCGCGCTTGATGATTTCGGAGAGGCGCGAGGCGCCGTCCAGCAGGCTGTATTGTGTGTGTGTGTGCAAATGGCAAAACTTTGGTCCAGACATGCGCTTATGATCCTCGGTTCGGGGAACGGGGAGCGGGGTTCGGGGAGCGGGGTTCCCGCATCCCGCGCCCCGAATCCCGAACCCCGCGCCCCGCCAAGTCTACAGCACATTGGCCGTATTCAATACGCGAAGCGCACTGTTTTTTGACCCGGTGTCTGTTATATAGCGCCGCCATGCAGGCTGACCTGAAAGGCAAGGTCGCGCTGGTGACCGGCGCGGGGCGCGGCATCGGGCGCGCTATCGCCGGCGCTTTGGCGCGAGGCGGCGCCGAAGTCGTGGCTGCGGCCCGCACGGCCGCGGAGATAGAGTCGCTCGCAAGCGCACTGCGCGCCGCAGGCCACGCCGCGCGCGCGGTCGCCACGGATGTCTCCGTCGAGACTTCCGTGGATGCGCTCTTTGCCCAGATTGCGCAGCACTGTGGCCGGTTGGACATTCTCGTCAACAACGCCGGCCTGGGACTCTTCGGCCCGCTGGAAGATTTTCCCGCGGCCTCTTTTGACCGGCTCATGAACGTCAACGTGCGCGGCGCGTTCCTGTGCAGCCAGCGGGCGCTCAAGCTGATGATCGCGCAACGCAGCGGCTACATCATCAACATTTCGAGCGTGGTGGGCTTCAAGGGCTACCCCAATCAAGGCGCGTACGCCGCCACCAAGCACGCGCTCATGGGCCTGACCAAGGTGTTGGCGGTGGAGGGCCAGAAGCACAACATCCGTGCCAGCGCCATTCTGCCGGGCGGCGTGAACACGGCCTTGGTCGGCGACGCGCGGCCGGACCTGAAACGCGAGGAACTGCTGCAACCCGAGGACATCGCGGAGACCGTAATGTTCCTGCTCGCGCTGCCCGAGCGCGCGGCGATAGACGAGATCTACATCCGCCGACGCAACAGCCAGCCGTTTTGAAGCAGGCTTTAGGCATTGGACATCAGGCATTAGGCTTTGGGCACGCATGGTGAAGATGCAAGTCCCAATGCCTCAAGCCTCATTCACCCAGGGGAGGCATCTTGCCTGCACGGTGAATAGGTGCGATGGGAGAGAATCAATGGGATTTCACGACATCGAGTACTTCAGCGGCCGGTTTGTCCAAGGCAAACACATAAAAATCCGGGAATTGGAGCGGTATCTCAAAGGTAAGACCGTGACCTGGCAGGACAAAGCCCATGGCCTCATCCTCCTCGGTCACCTGCGATCTGAAAAAGAGCTGTATTCAGAGGCGCGGGAAGCCTATGAGAAAGCGCTGGTTCTCGATCCCGATTATCGTAACGAAGTGGAGATTTGGCTTGCCGAGATTTCCGCATATTCAGGTATCAAGGAAGGAGTAAGGAAACTTCAGAGATTGAGGCCTGATAGAATGTGTCGGGGCGACAAGTGGCTCTATTGGGAGATATTTGTGAGTCTTGCATGTTTTAGCTGGGATGCCGCGCTAATTGCCAAAGTCATCTCAAATATACGACGCGAAAACAAGCGAGATACGCGCCTCCGTATCAGCACTACGGTGCTGAGTAGGTTCCTGAAGTTCTTTGAGAGTAAGGCGAAACTGCGGAAGAATCCAAGGGAATCCAAGGAACGGTGATGGCGGTGGCCGGGGAGAGGCTATAGATCGTGCAGCGACCTTTGAAACTCCTCCGGCGGCAATTCGATCTCGCGCAGAATATCCCGAAGCAAGGGCCGGCCATAATCCCTGCCGGCGTGGTCAATCAGGGATGTGGTACGACCGTCTGGATGCCGGTAAAAGATGTGGCTGCCCTTTTGCCGCACGGCTTGAAAGCCGAGCCGCCTAAGCAATTTGTCCATAATCCGGAACGAGACAGACGGCAGATGGCTCATCCGCCAACCTCAACCTGCTGCAGCCCCGCAAAACGTGGGAGCCGCTTTTTGTTACCTTTGTACTCCTGCAAGCACAATGCCACGACTTCCTTAAGGTTCTTCTGCAACTCGTCCCAAGACACAGCCTGCGTGTGCGCTCCCGGCAACCCGGGGACAATGCCCACGTACAGGCTCGACTCGGGATCCCATTCGACATAGGCTACAAATGTTTTCATCTTACCTCCCGCTCCCGCAACGCCTGGTTGCGCGGGAAACATGCCCCGCCAGCTTCCCGCGTCACCTGCGCCTGTTCTGACATAGAGCGTAGCCCTGGACCGGCATTGGCGCAAGCCGCGATCAAGTCCGCAAGGAGTGTCCTATGGCCCTTTGGCCCTATATATCGCCGGATTCAGCGCCGGGTCGTTATACATCTTGAACTGCCGGTACAGCTTCATTTGCTTGCGCCCGGCCCACAGGTCCGCGAACAGTTCCGCCAGCGCGGCCGCCAAGTCCCGGCGCTGTTGCCGCAGCAGGACCAGGCGGGCGCGGCACTTGCTGCGGTGCTCCGCGCCGGCGTCCTGGCGGCGGGACTGTTCGCGCATGTGGTAAATTTTCAGGCTCAGTATCGAGAGCCTGTCAATCACGGCGCCAGGCGTTTCGCTGTTCCAACTCGCGCCCGGACGCGGGCGCAGCTTCCGCGCGGCCAGTGTGCCGCCGATGTGCTCGTCCAGTTGCTCGATCAAGTCGTTGCGCTGCTGATTGAGCCGGTCAATGTTGCGCTTCACGGCGGCAATCCGCGCTGCCGTGGCATCGGGCGCGCGGGCTTTATCCTCCTCGTGCCACAGGTCGAAATTGCGCCTGTGCTGTTCCTGGACCAGCGCCAGGAGCGGGCCGCGTGCGCCGGCTGTTCCCGCAGCGTGCCACAGCGCCGTCCAGCGGTCCTGGCTTCCCGAAACTCTGCGCGCCAGCGCGCAGCCTGCGTTGCCGGGCCGTGTGAGCCTGTCTTTCATCAGTTGCAATGTTCCTCTCCCCAGGTAGCATCCCGGCGTGTTCCGCGTACTCTCCGGGGTACACTAAGCGATGTCCAGCGAAAAGGGAACTCAAGTCCTCGCCCACCGCTTTGGCGAGGTCGCCCAGAGCCTAGGCTTCCTCAATGACCAGCAAATAGAGGAAGCTGTGCGGCGCCAGCAGGGGCTGCGCGCCACCGGCAGCAAGTGCCGTATCGGCGAACTATTGAGCTCGCAGGGCGTCCTGACGGCCAGCCAGGTCAAGCAAATCCTGTCGGAACAGCGCAAGCGCCGCACGGCCGCCGCGCAGAAGGCGCTGCCTATGGAATACTTCGGCGACTACAAGCTCATTGAGCGGCTCGGCGAAGGCGGCATGGGCACCGTGTTCAAGGCCCGGGAGACGCTGGCCGAGCGCGTGGTGGCCCTCAAAGTCCTGCGCCAGAGCTATGCCGGCAACACCAATTTCGTGACCCGCTTCAACCGCGAAGCGCGCCTTGCCGGTGCGCTCTCCCATCCCAACATCGTGACCTGCCACAATGCGGGCACGTGCCATGGCGTGCAGTTCCTGGCCATGGAGTACGTCGAGGGCGAAACGCTGAAAGACCGCATCAAGCGCGAGGGCAAACTGCCCGAGGCCGAAGCCCTGCGCATTGCCCGCGAAGTCGCCTTGGGATTGGCCCACGCCCACAGCAAGGGGGTGCTGCACCGGGACATCAAGCCCGACAACATACTTCTCGGCAAGGACGGCAGCATAAAGATAAGTGACTTCGGCACAGCCAAGTCCTTCCTCGATGAGGAAAACCTGACCATGGCCGGCGTCGTCATCGGCACGCCCTTCTATATCTCGCCTGAGCAGGCCAAGGCCTCCAAGGACATTGATCAGCGCGCCGACCTTTACTCCCTGGGCGCGACGCTCTACCTGGCGCTGACCGGCAAGGTGCCCTTTGAAAGCCCTAACCCGGTGCTGGTCATGCGCTGCCACTTGTATGACGAGCCCAAGAACCCAAAGGAGCTATGCCCCGAACTCTCCACTGGCGCGGTCCAGCTTGTCACCAAACTGCTGGCCAAGAAACCTGAGGCGCGTTATCAAGGCGGTGCTGAGCTGGCGGAGGCCATTGACCGGGTGCTTGCCGGCAAGGCCCCGGACGAAGGCGTGCAGGCGCCGCGCAAGACCCTGGTGCGGCGCAAGCGCCCGCAACTCAGGCTTGCGGCGGCCAAGAGACTGCGCATGGCAGGCTGCTTGAGCGTCCTGGTCCTGGTTGTGGGCGCCGCCATAGCCTGGGCCGCACTATGCGGGTTTTTGTAAGCGATCATTCACCGAGCCGCGCGCGTAAGCAAGCCCCGAGGCTTCGGGGCTCCCTCACGGTCGCGGCTCGGATTGAAGGGTTGCGGATTTTTCTGAAAAATATTGAAGATGTGCTCCACAAACGCACCAATTGCGCTATGCTGGGTGCCGGCTCTAGCTATGAAATCGGCCATTGGGGACGGTTACAATACGCGGGGCTAGGCGCAGTTCAAGGAGATGTGGTTATGCCGTCTGGGAAGGTCAAGTGGTTCAGTGATCAGAAGGGTTACGGGTTCATCACCCCTGACGAGGGCGGGAAAGACCTCTTCGTGCATCACTCGGAGATTCAGGCTGAGGGCTTCCGCACCCTGAAGGAAGGCCAGGCCGTCGAGTACGAGACGATGCAGGATGGGAAGGGACCGAAAGCGACCAAGGTAAAGATGAAAGCCTAGTCTCTGGCGGGCTTAAACTTACGGCGGGATTCCAGGATCCCGCTTTTTTTGTAACCGTTCAGTCCCACCCCGGCCTGCCCCGCGTCCGCGGGGCAGAGAATGGGAAAGATGGGAATGATGGAAGGTCTCACCATCATTTTCCCCATCTTTCCCATTCTTCCCATCCACTCCCCCTGTGGACGGGAAGGGCCTGGGCGGACTGAACGGTTACCTTTCCTTGTTGTTTTGGGAGGGCTCATGGGAACGCTGAAGACACAGATCGCCGCGCAGCTCTACACTCTGCGGGATTTCACCAAGACGCCCGCCGACATCGCCAAGACCCTGAGCCGGGTCCGCGAGATCGGCTACGGCGCCGTGCAGTGCTCCGCACTGGGGCCCATTGACCCCGCGGAATTGCGCAAGATCCTGGATGCCGAGGGACTTTTCTGCTGCGCCACGCACATCGGCTTCGAAAGAATGCGCGACGATACGCCCGGAGTGCTGGCTGAACACAAGACCATCGCCTGCCCCTTCACCGCCATCGGCGGCCTGCCGCAAAGTTACCGCAATGCCGCAGGCTACCCCAGGTTCGCCAAGGAAGCGTCCGTTGTCGCCAAGCGGCTCAAGGACGAAGGCGGCCTGGTCTGGGGTTACCACAACCACAGTTTCGAACTGGAGAAATACAACGGGCGCACCGGCCTCGAGATTCTGTATGCGGACAGCGATCCGGCGTACTTCACGGCCGAGATTGACACGTACTGGATCGCCCATGGCGGCGGCGACCCCGCGTGGTGGATCCGCTCGCTGAAGGGCCGCATTCCGCTCGTCCACTTCAAGGACATGGTGATGCAGGACGGCAAACAGATCATGGCCGAAGTGGGCGAAGGCAACCTCAACTGGCCGGCGATCCTCAAGGCCTGCAAGGCCGCCGGCGTTCTCTGGTACATCGTGGAACAGGACACCTGCCAGCGCGACCCGTTCGAGAGTCTGGCCATCAGCCTCCGAAACCTGCACAAATGGGGGCTGAAGTAGAAATCGGGAGACACAATACTGATTTAATCTTGAAAACTGCTGGAAGAACGGTGAGAGAAAAGGCGTGGCCGGGCCCGCCAGAGTGTTTGTACGAGGAAGTGAAGGGAATGAATATTGTGTCCCGCGATTTATCACAAACGAATGGCGGCTGCGCGGCATACACGGCGCAAAGAGACTCCGCGGCCGGCACCGTCGAGCGGACGGCCTTGTCTCCCCGGCTCGCCGCCTTGAAGGAAGACGTGCTGCGGCGCACGGGGTCGCGAGTCCAGGACCCCAATCCCTTTTGCGGGGACGTGGCTCTATGGAAGGCGGCGAAACCGGGACGGTCGCGCGTCCAGCAACGCGCGGCGTTTCTCCTCGAATTGGTCCGCCTCGCGCCAATTGAAATCGGGCCCGGCTGGTCGTTGGCGGGCGAACACCTGCTTCATCCGCTCTGGGGATTCGGCTTCAGCGGGAACCCCACCCCGGACACGCTCAAGCGGCTGGATGAGTTCAACCTCGGCCCGGATGAAGCCGCAGCTGTCCGCGCCACGGTGTACGCCTGGATCGGCCGCGATCCCCGCAGCGGGACGGCCGGGACACCGCAGTCCTGTGCCATCGGCGAATGCACGGCCGACGCCTGCCGCGGCCACGCCCCCGATCCGACGTGGGGTCCCGCGGGAGCCGCCTCGCTGGATTCGACGTTGGTTTACCGTGCCGGCGGCTGGACTGAAAACCATTCCATCCGCGACTACGCGAAGGTGTTGCGCATCGGTTTCGCGGGGCTCCGGAGCGAGGTCCAGGAACGGCTGTCAGGGGCGGACCTGTCGGACGGCGGCTACCCTTGCCGCGAGAACTTCTGGCGCGCGGCACTGAGCATCTGCGACGCCGGCTGCCTGCTGGGCCGCCGCTACGCGGCAGCGGCCGCGCGCCTGGCCGTGAAAGCGCAAACCCCGGAAGACCGCGCGCGGCTCGCCCGCATGGCGGAGGTGTGCGCGCGCGTGCCCGAGCGCGGCGCGGCGTCCTTTTTCGAGGCGGTCCAGTCGTTGTGGTTCGCCCATGTGCTCACCTGCGGCGAGGACGGGATCAACGCCAACTCCATCGGGCGGATGGATCAGATCCTCTGGCCGTATTACGAGGCCGGCCGCCGCGCCGGAAGCCTGACCCGGGAGGACGCCCTCGAGATCATGGAGGAGCTGGCCTGCAAGCTCTACCTCGAGTACGACGTGCAGGCCATCACGCTGGGCGGTGTGGACAGCGCCGGACGCGACGCGGTCAACGAACTCAGTTACACCATCCTCGACGCCACTGCCCGCGTGGGCCTGATCCGGGATCTGTCCATTCGCCTGCACCGGCAGAGTCCGAAACCCTTTGTCCGGCGGGCGGCGGAGATGATCGCGCAGGGCGGCGGCATCCCGTTCATCTTCAATGATGACTGCTTCATTCCGGCCCTGTCCGCGCGCGGCATTCCCGTCGAGGCGGCCCGCGACTACGCGCCCATCGGGTGCATCGAACTGACGATTCCGGGGAAGGCCAACCCGCACGCCGTCTCCGGCTGGTTCAACGCGGCGCGCTGCCTGGAACTGGCGCTCTTCGACGGCTGCGTGCCGAGCACCGGAGAGGCGCTGGGCCCGCGCACGGGAACCCTGGCGGACCACAAGACGTTCGAGAGCCTCTACGCCGCTTACGCGCAGCAAGTGGAGTTCTTCGCCAGACGCATGGTGTACCACTGCAACCGGGGCGAATTGCTGCAGCGCGAACGGGGTCCGCTGCCCTGCTGGTCCGTGCTCACCGACGACTGCATCCCCCGCGGCCGGGACATCACCGACGGCGGCGCGCTCTATCTCTACCACTCGATCTGTTTCATGGGCACGGCCGACGTGGCCGACTCTTTCGCCGCGCTCAAGGTGCTCTACTTCAACGAGCGGAGGTTCACGGCGGAGGAACTGCTCGGCGCGCTGAAGGCGAACTTCGAAGGCCGGGAACCGCTGCGCCAGATGCTCCTCAAGAAGGCGCCAAAGTATGGCAACGACCTGGCGGTTGTGGACGAGATCGCGGCGCGCGTCTGCCGGGATTTCATCGCGCTGCTGGACACCCTGCGCAGTCCGCTGGGCGGCCGGTATTACGCGCACCTGTTCACCTTCCTAACCAATATCGGGTACGGCAAGACCGTGGGCGCGATGCCCGACGGCCGGCGGGCCGGCGAGCCGCTCGCCTATTCGCTCTCGGCCCATCAAGGCCGCGACCTGCAAGGGGTGACGGCGCTGCTGAACACGCTCGCCAGGATGCCGCATGACCAGGCCGCCGGGGCGAGCGCTGCGATAGTCGAGGTGGACCCCGGCCTCGTCGCAGGCCCCGCCGGCGCGGAGCGCCTGGCGGCGTTCTACGAGAAGGGGATTGCGCGGCTCGAGGACCGTTGGGCCGGCCAGGGCGATGGCGGCGAGCGCTTCGACGATCCGGCCCATCCCTACGCGGAGGACCTCGACCTGTTCGGCAAGGGATCGCTGTTCGAGCTGCTGTCGACGGCGCGGCTGCGTTCGGGAGCGGAAACGCTGGCGCGGTGGCTGCTGGAACCCGCGGCGCCGGCGGAGGTGAGCGAGCGCCATGCCGCGGTGGAGGAGTTGCGCCCAGGGCTCGATCTGCGCGAGGAGATCGCCATGCTGGGCGAAGACCTGAGGTCGGGAATCGACCCGGGCCCGCTGGCGCGCTGGGCCGAGAAGCCGCTGGTCTTCGACTCGCGCGGCGTGCGCATCGCGGCGGCCGCGCTGGCAGCGCTGATGGCCG
>JBEKKG010000003.1:0-28979 GCA_050010835.1 Planctomycetota bacterium | reverse complement strand
CACCAGATCCGTGACCGTGTAAAGCATTTTGCCCTCCCGTCTCTCTGCTATAACCTGTTTCCCTCGCCCCACCAGGACAGCAGGCGTGGACCTGCTCTCGGGTAACTGACAAGCATAGTTCGGAGATACGGGCGTGCAAGGCAGGAACACGGCGGCGCGGCGGTGCGCCGTTGCGCCTTTGCGGCGGTGCCTGCTATGGGAAGAATGGGAAGAATAGGAACGATGGAACCGCTCCCTCACGGTCGCGGCTCGGACTGAACGGCTACAAAATCGAAAATCGAAAATTTACTGCGCCGGTGGCTGCGTACAGGTTTGTGCCGCACCAGGTTTTCCGGCGTCAGTTAGAAGGGCGTCCCCGCGGGGCACGCGCTGCAACAACTCGTGGATCGGCTCGAAGGTCTTGAGGATGGCCTTGTAGTCCGGGTCGTCCTTGGAGGCGAAGACCGCTGGGCCGCACTTTTCAGTCCCGCCCGCAGCCTTGGCCAGGGGCGCCAGGAGGAAGTTGTTCAACTGCGGGTTGGCGACGCGCACCCATTCCTTGCGCGGGACCTTGTTCTTGTTGGGCTGGTGGCAAGAGACGCAGCGCGTCTTGACCACCTGGTCCAGGACCTTGTCGAGATCGGGCGGGTACATGCGCCGGCAGCCTTGGCGGTCATAGTGGTTGGACAGGCTGGTGCCGTAGTAGGGCACGTTCAAATCCATCCAGGCGAAGATGCGCCGCCGGCTGGTTTCATCCAGGTCCACGCGCGGTTTGCCGTCCTTATCGGGGTGGCCGGAGAGCAGCAGGTCGCCGAGCGCGCTGGCGGGGGAACCCCAGGTCTTGGGAGCGATCTGCAGGATGTTCGCTTCGGAGCCGTTGTAGGTGCTGATCCAACTCGTGAACGGTTTGCCGCCCTTGGCCGCGCGGCGGTTCTCCCTGGCCAGGACCTCATAAGAGACGTTGAAGAAGTCGGTCATGTCCCCGCTCAAGTCTATGCCGTTGGGCGCGTCCGTGGCGTTGTGGCACTGGACGCAGTGCTTGTCCAGGACGGGCTGCACGATCTGCGCGTAACTGAACCCCTGCAAACCCCATTCCGGGGCCTGCGGCGCCACCGCTGCCGCCGCGCTGGCGTAAACGGCGCTGGGCCGGCTGACTCGCGGCGGGGATTGCAGGCGCGATTCATGGCAACCGATGCAGCCGCGCGTTTCTCCGGGCATCAGGTGGGTGAAGCTGCGCATGCGCTGCACGGCCTGGCCCCGCGCATCCAGCGCCATGAAATACAGCGGCACTCCCGCGGGCGCCTTGAAAGTGGCTGAGCCGTCTTCGGCCACAGGCACGTAGCCCCAGACTTTCTTGGGCGCATAAGTGGCCCCGCAGGAAACGACCGGGAACTGGAACCCGAAGGCGCGCAGGCCCACGTCGGCCACCCGGCCTTTCTCGATCTCCTGCACGACACAGATTTGCTTGACCTCGCCGCGTTTGACGGCCGGTTCCAGGCCGTTGTAAATGTCCTGGAGGTATACGGTGCCCCACGGCTCGCTTTCCTGTGGGAGCACGGAAGGAATCACCGGCGGCCGTTCGCGCGTCCGCAGCGGCTTGGGGCTGAAGAACCCGATGCCCTGGCGCGGCTGCAGCACCGTCACCTGCTCGGTGTTGTCGAAATCGCGCAGGAGGATCGTGCCTCGCTTGGAGACGAGGAAGTAGCGTTCATCCAGCGGGTAGGGGTTCTCATAAGGGCCGTGCACGTTGTTCCCATCGCCCTTGTCCACCCGGCCGATGCCGACCTCGGGAGTCAGGTTGCGGATGGCTTCCTGAGCGTTCACGCCCAAGCGCCGGTCCACGATGCCGATGGCGCCGCGGCAAGGGCCGTTGTGGGCCGTCAAAGTGCAGAGCACCGCGGTGCTGCCCGGGATCGGGCGCGGCTCCATGAAGGTCGCAGGGCTGAGGACGCGGTTGCCGTAGAGCATGGCCACGTCCGTGCCATCCGGATTGACCGTCCACAGCTTCTGAATCGGAATGGCGGGGCGGTCCACGTATTCCCAGCGGGAATACATGATCCGCCCGTCGTGAGCGACCGCGGGCGTGAAATCGTTCAGGTAGTTGGCCGAAATCCGCCGCAGGTTGCTGCCATCGCGCTCAATGCGGTACAGCGTGCCGACGGGCGAGATCCAGCAGTAAGCGAACTGCGGCTTTTGCGTGGACAAAAACGCAATCCCGCCGTCCGGCAGCCAGATGGCATTGAAGTCGTGCCAGACTTCGTTGGTGATCTGTGTCAGCCCCGTGCCGTCAACGTTAATGCGGTAGAGATGGTAGGTGTCGTTGCCGGTCTTGCGCCAACTGAAGAGAATCTCCTGGGCGTCATAGGAAAGGTCGCAATCGAGGATTTCGCCCTGCGGTGAGGCGACGAGCTCCTTCATTTGGCCTGCTTTGTCGTCCGGCGTGAAGAGATACAGCCCGCCGCCGGTCTGGAAGCCTTCACAGTGGTAGGTGTAGACGTGAGACGGATTCAGTTCCTTGCGCTGGATGACCAGCAGCGTCTTGAAGCCCAGCTTGCCTTCCAGCAGGCTGCGCTGGAGTTCCCCCGATTGCTGCGGCGCGGCGTGCGGCTGGCGCTTCTCGCGCACTGCTTCTTCGTCGAGGCCCCCCGCGTCGAGAGCGACGAACTTGGTCAAAGCGCTGTCCGGCGCGAGCACGGGGAAAATCTGCACCTCGTGGGCGCCAGGGTTCATGCCGCCGTAAGAACTGGTGAACTTCAGCACGGCTTTGCGAGCCTGGACCGCCGCGGGGAGTTTGACGGGCTGAGCGCCATCGCCCATAAGGAACTGCCCCTTGAGCGCGGGCTGCGCCGCGCCGTCGAGGTAGAGTTCGTAGTCCTTCCAGCACTCTTCCGCGAACCAGGAGGTGCGCCCGTAATAGACGAGTTCCGCAATCGTGACGGGCGCATCCCATTCGAAGGTCAACTCCGCGCCGTTGCGATGCGTGTTGCCGTTGACGCACCAGGCTTGCTTCAGGTCACTGTGGCTGCCGCCGGCGGGAATCTTGCCGTCAGCGACGAACTTGGCGAGATAGTCCTGGCTATGTTCGGAATTGGCTGAAACGCGCGCCTTCAGAGCGAGGTTCTCAGGCAATGCGGCAGGCTGCGTTTCGCCTGCTCTTGCCAGGAGTGCGATGCCGCACAACAGGAAGGCAAGGGCGAGCGGGGTGTTGGATGAGCCGCGCGGGGTCAGCATGCTGGAATCCTCCAGCGGTAGTGTATACTTCGCGGGCTGCGGTGCAAGGCTATACGAGGGCTTTTCGTTCGTCGGGTGATAAGGTCTAACGAGGTCCGGGGAGCTGCTCCCTGTTGCGCCGCATGTCCGCGACGACATTCGCCACCACTGAACGGATCCCACGCAGTGCGCCAAATCGCGTCGGGGCCAGCCAGCTTAGACCGGGGAACTCAGCGCAAAGACCCACGTACTCCTTGTCTTTTTCTGACCAGGTGACCCGAAAGGTGTACTGGTCATGTTTAATCGGCTTCATCCAGTGTTATGAGACCTCCAAAACGGGGCTGCCTATGCCTGTTGGGGCGGGCCGCCTGTGCCCGTTCCTAAATCGAACTCAAAAGTGTACGTGGCCCCATCCTGGATTCCGCCCTTGAACACGCCGACGTCTGGGTACCTGTAGTAGAACCCAGGGGGTAAGGACACCACTTCGATAAGATTCACGTCTGTGGGCACGGCGAAAACGCATTTCCCATTCTGCAGCGGCTGCCAAATGGAGTACTTAATGGCGTCACCGTCCATGCGCCGGAGGCAAACGTGCGCAGGCACTGGCGCAACATCCGGCTTGAAGTTTACTTTAACCTTGACCTCAACCCTGGCCATGGACACTTTGACTGTCTTTTGTTGCGGGTTTTCCGGCATGACTATCCCCCTTCTGGTATTCCCTGTGTGTTCGCACGCTGGCCTGAGCCTTACTCGTGTTCGGTTCCTCTGTCAAGCGAGATCCTCACAGCACCCGTCCCTTTCTCTTTCCCACCCGCTGGATGCGGCGCAGCCATTTCGTGGCCTCCATAGCGGAGCCGGCGTAGGCCAGCAGGAACTCGTTCCGGTGCGCTTCCGTAAAGCCAAAGCTGCAGTGCTTGGGATTGAAGGAACGGATCATCTGGTAAAGGTTCTTGGCGCGCGCGAAGCGGGACAGCAACTTGGGGAAGGAGCCGCCCAGAAGATCAATCAGATACAACTCCTTGGGCAGCGAAGGCCGGTCGGGGAAGACCAGCAAGTGGTGGGCGCGATAGTCGTCGTGGTAGAAGCCCACGTCGTGAAGCCTGGCCGTAAACTGGCCCAGCGCCCAGAGCAGTTCGTGTTGCGTCCTCTCGTTATCGCAACGCAGCCAGCGGTCCGCGGCCGACTCGGCCCCCGGCAGCGATTCGGTGGCCAGCAGGCTGTAGGGGATGGCCAGCCCCTGGCCTTCCGCCAGCCAGACGGGGCGCGGAGTGTTGACGCCCTTGCCCATCAGTTGCCAGCCCAGGTCGAACTCCTCGCGCGCGCGCGTCTTGCGGGCGGTGCGCAGGAGCACGCGGAACCACGTGCGCAGGTGGTAGCGCTTGACGTAGACTTCCACGGGCAGACCGTATTGCCCCGCGGCGAGCTTGATCACCGTGCGGCTGCGCGTGGCCTTGGCAACGTAGTCGGCGTCTTCCTCCAGCGCGTCAATCGAATCCCACGGCGCCTCCAGCCCGCGGAAACGCTTGAACGGCGCCAAGGCGTGGATGCGATAGCTGTCCTTCTCGAAATCAACCCAACTGTTCGTGTCTTGCATAAGTTTCTTTAACCGCCAAGAGGCCCTGAGCGCCAAGGGATTCTTTTTGAAACCACAGATGAACACGGATGAACACAGATAGGAAGACAACTCTCTTCAATCAGTGTTCATCCGTGTTCATCTGTGGTTTCACGAGGGGTTTCTGTCCAGCAGCCGCGCGTACAGCTCCTCGTGCGCAGTGGCCCAGGTCTCGTAGCCGTAGAGGCGCTCGGCTTTGGCGCGTGCGGCGCGGCCCCAGGCGAGCCGTTGGGCGAGTGGCTCAGCCAGCACGCGGAGCAACGCCGCGGCCAGGGCGCCGGCGTCGTTGGGCGGCACAAGCAAGCCGTGTACGCCGTCTTCGATCAGATCGGGCACGGCGCCCACGCGGGTGGCCACGACCGGCAAGCCCTTGGCCATGTACTCCAGCACCGCGCGTGAGAAGCCTTCGCTGGCCACGCTGCTCAACACGCCCACATCCGCGGCATCGAGCAGCTCGGGCACGTCTTCCCGCCGGCCCAGAAAGAACACGCTCTGCTCCAGGCCCTCCGCTTTCGCCAGTTCCAGGCAATCAGCCATAAGCTGTCCGTCGCCGATCAGCAACAACCGTGCGCCGGGAAGCTGCGCGGCCACGTTGCACCAGGCGGCCAGGAGCACGCGGTGCGCCTTCACCACCGCGAAGCGCGCCACGCACACCGCAATTTGGAGCGCCGGCGTCCCGCCGGCATGTAGCACGGGCGTCCCGCCCGTGCGCAAGCTGGAAGCTTGCGCTACATGCAGGCTGGAAGCCTGCGCTACAACGCACAGGCGGGACGCCTGTGCTACGGTCAGCAGCCGTTCGCGGGCGGCGGCTTGTTTCTCTGCTCCGGCGGGGGCAAAGAGTTCGAGATCAATGCCCGCTGGGATCAGGAGCAGGCGTTCCGGCGCGTAGGCCCCGGCGCGGCGCACGTCATCCAGCACCGCCTGTGACACAGCCACCAGCGCCGCGGTGCGCCGTGCCAGCCAGCGGTTGGCGGCATGGCTCGACAGGGGCGTAACCACGTGGCGCGTGCGGACCACGGGCACGCCCAACCCGTACAACCTGGTGGCCAGGACGGCTTGCCAGTGGTCTTTGCCGCGATGCGCGTGGATCACGTCAATCCTGTTGTCCCGCACCAGGCGGGCGATGTGGCGGATGTCCGGCAGGTCCTGCGGCGGCCACCAGCGGTGCGGCATGTGGAAGCCCACGGGTTCCAGTCCGCGCCGGCCGGCCTGGCGAAAAGTATCGTAGCCGGCGCGCAGGCCCAGCCACACGGCATGGCCGCGCCGCCGCAAAGCTTCGGTCAGGTTCAGCGTATGGCCCGCCTCGCCGATGTACTTGCGGGCGCTGTTGAGTTGCAGGATGCGGAGCTGCATTGGTCATTCGCCATTCTTCAAGCGTTAGGCGCTATCGGACGGGTCGGACGAGCCGGACGGGCCGGATGGGCCGGATGCGACACGCCTTTCTCAGTTATGTGGGCGGTAATCAATTCCGCCGGCGTGACGTCGAAAGCCGGGTTGAAGACCGCCGCGCCATCGGGGACCACCTGCCGGACGTCAGGCTGGGCGATCTCTTTGCGCGCGCGTTCCTCAATCGGGATCTGGCTGCCGTCGCGCAGCGAGAGATCCCACGTCGAGCTGGGCGCGGCCACGTAGAACGGGATGCCGTGATGCCGCGCCAGCACGGCCAGCCCGTAGGTGCCGATCTTGTTGGCCGTATCGCCGTTGGCCGCGATGCGGTCGGCGCCCACGATTACGCAGTCCGGCTTGAAGCGGCGCATGACGCAGGCGGCCATGTTGTCACAGATCACCGTGACGGGGATGCCGGCCCGGCCCAGTTCCCAAGCCGTCAAGCGCGCGCCCTGCAAGAGCGGCCGGGTTTCATCCGCGAAGACCTGCAAGCGCAGTCCGGCGCGGCGTGCGGCGTACATCACAGCCAGCGCCGTTCCGGAGCCGGCCGTGGCCAGAGCGCCCGCGTTGCAATGGGTCATCAGCGTGGCGTGAGCGCGTTTGCCCAGCGTGCGCCGCAGTTCGGCCAGGCCGTGCAGCCCGATCTGCTCGCACATCCTCTTGTCTTCTTCCATAATCGCGCACGCTTCCTGCTCCAGGCCGGCCAGAAGCCGTGCGCGCCCGGCCTGGCGGAGTTGCCGCGCCACTTTGCGGCAGCGCTCCACCGCCCAACTCAGATTGACCGCGGTGGGCCGCGTGCGCACGAGGTGTTCGCAACGCGCTGCGAAGGCGCGCCACCATCTGGCGCTGCTCCGGCCCGCCGGTTCCCCCGGAACTTCGCGCGCGCACAACAGCACGCCGAAAGCCCCGGCGCAACCGATGGCCGGTGCGCCGCGCACGACCAGCCGCCGGATGCAGTCCTCCAGCGCCGCGACGTTGGAGATGTCCAGGTAAACCTCCTCCGTGGGCAGGCGGGTCTGGTCGAGGAGGCGCAGCGCCTGGCCGTCCCAGGCCAGCGTGGCTGGCGGTGCAACGGCCTGCGGCGCTCCCGCTGCCTTTCTCTTGTTCGTCCTCATGGTCTCCGATTTCTGTCTTCACCGGGTCCTTGGCGCCTTGGCGGCCAACTGGGCCTGGAGCGCAGCATCCTTCTCGCGCACGCCGCAGGCCAGCTTGTGCTTGTGCGCGGCCAGCCGCTCCCGCAGGCCTTTTTCCTTGCGGGCCAGGATCTGGATGGCGAACAAGCCCGCATTCGCCGCACCGGCCTCCCCGACCGCAAACGTGGCCACGGGAACACCGCCCGGCATTTGCACCGTGGAGTAGAGGCTGTCCACACCGGCGAGGTGCTTCGAGGGCACGGGCACGCCCAAGACCGGCAGCGTGGTATGGGCCGCGGCCGCGCCCGCCAGGTGCGCCGCGCCACCCGCCGCACAGATCAGCACTTCCAGGCCCTGCGCCTCCGCGCGCGCGGCGTATTGGGCCACGACGTGCGGGGAGCGGTGCGCGGACATGACGTGCACGGCCGTGGGCACGCCGAAATCGCCCAGCGTGTCGAGGCACTTTTGCATGACGGGCAGATCGCTGTCCGAACCCAGCAGGACAGCAACTTTTGTGCCTGGGGCCACCGCCGGGCAAGGCGGCGCCTCATTCGTCGAAGCCAATGATCTTTCCCTCCGCGCTGACAATGTAGATGCGTCTCTTGCCGCTGGCGAGTTTCTTGTCGCTGATCAGGGGCTTGGAAATCAGCCGCGCGCCGCCTTCAACCTGGTACTCCCAGCGGCAACGGACCTCGCCCTTGTCCTCATCGAGCGCGTACAAGTGCCCGCTATCCGTGACGAAGTAGATGGTTCCGTCCAAGAACGCGGCCTGGGAGCGGACGCCTCCCATTTGCGCCGGTTTGAAGCCCCACACCCGCTGGCGGCGGACCAGATCCGCGCACCAGAAGCCTGCGCCTTGCACCGTCCCGGCAAAGAGCCGCTTGCCCACGATGAGCGGCTCACACTCGAACTCTCCGGCGCCTGGGATCGTTACAGGCTCGCAGGCGGCACTCTGGCTCGTGGGATCGAACAGATACAGGTTGCCGTTGGTGGCGCCCACCACCAACCTGGGGCCGGCCGTCTTGTCCACGAAAAGCACCGGCCGGGAGCGCAAGCCGATGACCTTTTCCAGATTCGGGCTCCATTTGTGGCTGACCGTCTTCTTCTGCGGCGAAAAGCCGTACAGTTTGGGGTCGGCTGTATCAGGCTCCCTGACGGCTGCCACGATCAGCGCCTGCTGTTCGAGGCCGATGGCGCCGGAGGTGATAGTGGCGGTGAAATCCAGGGGGCTGCCTGCCGCCAGGTGGCCATTCTCGCAATCCACGAGGAGCAGCTTGCGGTCAGCCGGCAGCGCCATTACAGGCGCGCCCAGGAACCCCAGTTGGATCACGCTCGGATGGGCGCTCAAGGCCGTCTGGCCGTCCTTGACCTTGAGCATGGGCCAGGCTTCAGTGAAGGAGTTGCCGGCGGCTTTCAAGCCGATGCAGGCGCCGGCGTTGGTGCAATAGACAATGAACGGTTCGCCCTTCTCGCTCTTGTAGACGAAGACCGGGCCATCCACCTGCTTGTTCAATCCGCCGCCGCTGCTGAGGGCGTAGCGGCGCACGAGGGGGGTCTCGCCCTCGCGCACCTCCAGCAGCGCGCCCTCGGAAGTGCCCACGAAGAAGGAGCCGTTCTCCAACGCCGGCTCGCCGGACAGGGTTTCGTCCGGGGCGAGCAGGGGTTTGAGGTTTATCGTGACCGCCGGCTCACGCTCGATCTTCAGCGCAAAGACGGGCGGGTCTTGCGCGGTGGGAGTGAACGTGACAGTCTTGAAGCCCGGTTTTTTGAAATCAAAGCGGTGCTCTCCGACGGCCGAAAAACGGAAGGTATTGGTTTCCCGGCCGCCACCCGCGACCAGGGTGCCTGCCGGCCGGCTGTCAATCAACACCTCCACGCCGTCGGAATCGGATTCGACCAGGAGCGGCAGCCTGACTGCGGCGGGGTCGAAGCCTGGAAAGCCCTGGTAGTCCGCGATGATCTTTCTTTTTTCCGCGGCTTCGGCTTCCACGCTGGGGAAATCGGTGCTCTTCACGCGTTTGAGCGCCTCTTCGAAAGCATCAATCTGCTGCCAGGCATCGTCCCAACCATCATCCGCGGCCTGGCGGACCTGCGCGGGGCTGTCTTTGTTATCGAGCACCTCTTTGAACAGCTTCTCGGCCTCGTAGACCTGTTTGGATTTGAGGCTTTCCTGCGCCGCGTCCAAGGTCTCCTGGGCCTTTTTGGCGTTCTCGTCCTGGTTCTTCTCCGCGTTCTTCCTGATGATAGCGGCCTGCGCGCTCAAGCGCTCGATTTCCAGCTTGGCCTGCCGGTCAATGCCGCGCACGGGCGAGAACAGCCTGGTGGCCGGCTCATAGGCCGTGAACGCGCGCTCGTAGTACACCTCGGCCTGGCTGTAATCTTTCTTGCTCGCGCTCTTGACGGCCTCTTCCTCCCACTGCTGCGCTTCACTCTCCGCCGCGGCCAGCTTGGCGGCGTTCCGGTATTCTTTGAACCCCAGCGCCGCCGCAGCAGCGGCCAGGAAGACGGCGGCCGCGATCAGGACGGCGGTTCTGCGTTTCCGCGCCAGCCGGTCTTCCTTGGTCAGCATGACGTCGGCCAGCTTCTTCTTGAGCACCTTGTTGGCGGGGGCCAGTTGCATGGCTTTGCGATAGCTGTCGGCCGCGCTCCGGACGCTGCCGCTGTGCGCGTTCTGGTCGCCCTGGATCTCAAACTGCTGTGCGGCGATGTCCTTCTGATTGTCGGCAAGCAGCAGCTCGATGAGGCTGCTGCGCAGGGCCGTGGCGCCGGCATCGCATTCCAGGGCGGCCAAGGCGGCGGCCCGGGCTTCCCGCGGGTGGTTCTGCTCGCGGAAACTGTCGAAGAGCGTGTTATAGTGGACGAAGGCTTCGCGCTTCTGCCCGCGCTTGGCATAAATGGCTGCCAGGTGCTCATGGGCTTTCACGTGCAAAGGCGAGATGGAGAGAATCCGCCGGAACAACTCCACTGCGGCTTCCTGGTGCTTCGCCTGAAGTTCGGCTTCGGCCAGCACGCTGAAGTGGATGCAGGCCGTGTCAATGCGCTGTTCTCTGGCGAGCGCCTCGGCCAGTTCGCGCCGCACCCGCGGGTTCTCGCCACCCAGGGCCATGATGCGTTCCAGCACTTTGATGCGGCGGCGCGGGAGGCTGCGGCGTACGCATTCCTGTTCCGCCTGGGCCAGCTCCTGCAGCGAAGCGGGACGCACCAGGGAGGATTGCATCAGCCCGGCCAAGGCGGTCAGGACCTCGAACTTGGAGAGAAAGGAGTCCTCGACGAGGTCGTCCACGTCCCGGGTGCAGTCAATCATGCTCGTCACGCGCTTCTCAACGGGGTCGGCCTCCATCTCCCCTTTCTCAATGGCCTTGCGCGCGGCCGGATCGAGAGCGTAGATTTCCTTGAAGGCAGGGACCAGCTTGTGCAGGCGCACCCATTCGTCCACCCGGCGCGCGGCCTCCATGATCAGGGCGCCTATGGGCAGCGCCAGGGGCGCGCCGCGGGTGGCTGTGACAAAGACCCCCTGCGCCGCGGGGCCGGCATCGAACTCATAGTTGGCCTTGTCCCAGCAGAACAGATCGTAGATTTCCTCTTCGGTCTGCACCCGGATCACCTGGTCAACCTGCGTGGCGGTGAGCCCCCCGTGCTCGACGAGCAAATCTATGGCCGGACTGGCCAGCGACTGCGAGGCTGTCAGCGCCTCGTCCAGCATGTTCTGGCTGACGTAGCCGCGCGCCATGAAGGCCTCGGGCGGCACCAACGGCTTGCCCGCGGCGGCGGCGAGCGCCTGCACGCTGCCATTCTCGAAGAAAATGAGCCGCTCTACGCCTGCGGGAGTGCGGATGCGCAGCGTGCCCGTCTGGTGGTTCATTTCCAGACTGTGGAACACGTCCGCAAGGCTGAAGCTTTCTACGCTGCCCTCAAACCCCATTTCCGGTGCTGGCCTCCAAGTCCCTTCCCTGGTATCTTACCCCGACACCGTAAGGCAGAGTGCGGCATGTGACAAGTGAATTGAGGATGCCATGAAGAAATCCATTGGCCCACGCCCTTTCGCCTTTCCAGCGCCTGTCTGGTGCATCGGCACCTACGACGCGCAAGAGAAGCCCAACGTAATGACCGCGGCCTGGGGCGGCATCTCCTGTTCGCGCCCGCCCTGCGTCAACTTTTCCCTGCGCAAGGCTACTTACACTTACGACTGCGTCCTGCGCGCCAAGGCCTTCACGGTCAACATTCCTTCCGCCAGGCACGCCAAGGAGGCGGACTACTTCGGCATGGCCTCGGGCAGGGATGCGGACAAGTTCAAGGCCGCGCACCTGACGCCCGTGGCCAGCAAGACCGTCCATGCGCCCTTTGTGGACGAGTTCCCGCTGGTGCTCGAATGCAAGCTCGTCTTCCACCACGAACTGGGCCTGCATACCCTCTTCGTGGGTGAAGTGCTGGACATCCAATGCGACGAGGCGGTGTTGAACAAACACGGACTGCCCGACATTGAGAAGGTCCAGCCGCTGATCTTCAGCCCGGAGATGAGAGTCTACCACGGCGTCGGCGGATTCGTCGGCAAGGCGTTCAGCATCGGCAGGGAGATTGGCCAGGCCTAGTGCCACAACGAACGATTAGCCACAGAGGACACAGAGAGCACAGAGAACGGTAGAATTTGGGCTTTTTTCAAAATCCAGAACCCCTAGTCCTTTCTCTGTGTCCTCTGTGTTCTCTGTGGCTAAGATTAAGGACGTAAAATGCGCAAGCCCGCATCATTCCTATTTCTCCTCCTCGTGGCCTTGGCCTGCGGGGGCACAGGCTACGGTGCGGAGAACAAAGAGGCCGCCGGCCTCGCAGCCAAACTGGCCGGCGGGGAAACGGCAGAGCGCAGCGACGCCGAAAACAAGCTGCGTGCGCTGGGCGCCGCCGCGATCCCCGCCTTGCGCGCGGCCCAGCCGCCGAACGACGAAGACCTCGCGCGCGTGCGCAACGTCCTGGCCAACATCGTCCTGGAGACAGTCAAGGTTGATCCCGGCGACGCCGCCCTAGCCCATGAAATCGCCCGCGAAGAAGGCAAGGCCGAGCGCTATGCCAACGCCGCGCGCCTGTACCACAGCGCCCAAAAACTGTTCGAGAAGCTCAAGGATGACGCCGGCAACCGCAAGGATCGCGTCAAGGAGCGCCAGTACAAGGAAAAGCAGCAGGTTTGCGAACGCATGAAGGACAAGGCCGACCGCAAGCTCAAAGGCGCGGCGCATGGCGGCCTGAATCTGGGCCTTGTGCGCATCGGGGGCGAGCATGATGTGAACGACAATTGGGAATGACAGACCCATCCCCTGTCCGAGCCGCGCGCGTCAGCAAGCGGCCACGGGGGCGCCGTAGTTTGCTAAAGGAAGAATGGGAAGTATGAACCCTGTGGCCTGTTGTGAGCAATAAGCACGGATCGCGCGCCCCGCAGGGTTCATCACCGGAATTGTGCCACGGATGTGGCCGCGCCGGCTGTTTGGCGCGGCCTCATCCGTGCCAGCGCTTGGCACGGCTAAGCCGCCGCGTTGCGGCGGCATATCCGTGGCACAAGTCCGGTTATGCGCCCCGCGCCCCACTATAGTCTTTCCCTGGCAGCCAATGCCGCGCCCAGCACTCCGGCATCGTCGCCGAGCTGTGCCTGGACGATGCGGATGGGCGCCAACTCGGTCGTGTAGACGTATTTATTGGCCGCTTTTTTGACAAGCTTGAGATATGGTTTGCCAATGGCTTCAACTACGCCGCCGCCGAGGACGAAGAGTTCCGGGCTGAGCACGTTGAAGAGATTGGCCACCGCCAGTCCCGTATAGAGCGCCGAATGTTCAATTGCCGCGATGGCCAGCTTGTCGCCCTTCTTGAAGGCCTTGGCCAGATCGCTGCTCTTCAAGCGGTCCTTGTCGCCCTTGAGCAGCTTGCGGAGCCTGCTCTTCTGACCTTCTCCGATCCTGCGGCGGATGAAGGCTGCAATGCCGTTCTTGCCGGCTTCGGTCTCCAACGAGCCGCGCTGCTTGTCGCCGAAGCGGTGCCGCGCGTCGAGGATGACGTGGCCGATCTCGCCGGCATTCCGGTTCGCGCCGTGGACCACTTCGCCGTCGCGGATGACGCAGCCGCCGATGCCGGTGCCTATGAAGATGCCGATAATGTTGCGGCAGCCCAGCCCCGCCCCCGCCTTGAGCTCCCCGAAGCAGCCCATGTGCACGTCGTTGTCGAGGTAGACGGGCACGCCGAAATGCTTGGCCAGGATCTGCCCAATCGGATAGTTACGCATCGCGATGTTGCCTGTGCGCAGCACCACGCCGGTCTCGGGATCGAGCGGCCCGGGCGAACCCATGCCGATGGAGCGCAGTTCGCTGTGCGTGATGCCCGCGGTGCGCAGCGCGTCTTCAGCACAGCCGATGATCTCGTTCGTCAGCACCTGCTCGCTGCTCATGAACGGCGTGGCCCGTTTGGCGCGGCCTTGAATGCGGTTGTAGGGATTGACCACGGCCGCGAGAATCTTGGTGCCGCCCAGGTCAATGCCCAGGATCAGGCCCTTCTTCGGCGCGTGCGGCTTCTTGGCCCTGCTGGCTGCCATAACCCCTCCGAGGATTTTCGATTTTCGATTTTCGATTTGTGCATGTCCGGCAGCTCAATCGAAAATCTAAAATCTAGAATTCACTCTCAGTTGTTGCCGGCGTTCTGTTCCCGCGCCGCGCCAGGTTCCCCGTACTTGGACGCCGTACAGGTCAGGTTGACCTCCGTGGCTGCGTCAAAGATGTGCAGCTTGCTGGCATTGAAAGCCACTTCTATCTTGCGGCCGGGCTCGACCGGCACGTGGGCGTCCAGCTTGCCGATGAAAGAGTTCTTCTCGGTGGAGAAGTACACCACCTGTTGGTCGCCCAGGGCTTCCACCACGTCAACTTTGGCGGTGATGGCCGTGGCATGCGGCCAGCCGCTCGCGGATTCCTTGTCGCAGATCATCTCCGGCCGGATGCCCATGACCACGGGCCGGTCCACGTGGCCGTCCACCATCTTCGCCAGTTCGGCGGCCAGGGGGATGGCCACCGCCGCGCCGTCGGTGAAGGAGATCGCGTCGCCGCTGCGGCCGAGCGTGCCTTTGAAGAAGTTCATGGGCGGCGAACCGATGAAGCCGGCCACGTACTTGTTGACCGGCTGATCGTAGAGCACCAGCGGGTCGGCCACCTGCTGGATCAGGCCCTTGTCCATGATGACAATGCGGTCGGCGAGCGTCATGGCTTCGATCTGATCGTGCGTGACGTAGATCATGGTGGTGGCCAGGCGCTGATGCAGCTTCTTCAGTTCCACGCGCATGTCCACGCGCAGCTTGGCATCCAGGTTGGAGAGCGGCTCGTCGAAAAGGAACGCCGCGGGCTTGCGCACGATGGCGCGGCCGACCGCGACGCGCTGGCGCTGGCCGCCGGAGAGCGCCTTGGGTTTGCGCTCCAGCAGTTCGGTGATGCCGAGAATGCGGGCGGCCTCATCCACGCGTTTCTTGATCTCGTCCTTGGGGAAACGGCGCAGCTTCAGGCCAAAGGCCATGTTCTCAAAGACCGACATGTGCGGATAGAGCGCGTAGTTCTGGAAGACCATCGCGATGTCGCGGTCCTTGGGCGGGACGTCGTTGACGATCCGGTCGCCGATGGTGATGGTGCCCGAGGTGATTTCCTCCAGGCCGGCGATCATGCGCAGCGTCGTGGATTTGCCGCAGCCGGAGGGCCCGACCAGCACCACGAACTCGCGGTCCACGATCTCCAGGCTGGCATCAATCACGGCCTTGACCCCGCCCGGGTAATCCTTGCAGACGCTCTTCAAAACTACTTTTGCCATGTTGCTGCCCCCAATGGCGCCGGCTGCTGACCGGGCCTGTTGCGCCCTGAATCGCCTAATAAGACTTTATTTCCCGGCTTCTGTCAACAGCAGGGACAGGATTTGGGTAAGAAAGGTGGATGAACGGACTTGTGGTGCAGGCATCTTGCCTGCACTGGGAGGGCGCGGATTGAGGAGGCAAGAGGGGGGCAGGCTGGAAGCCCGCACCACAATTCCCGCATTGCGCATTCCGCCACAGGCTTGGATAATGGCCGTGGCTGGCGGAGACAGCCGTTCGCGTTAGTGGAGTGTTAAGGGAGGTCTGGGGAATGGCTGAACATCACATTTTGGGGCGCGGCCTGCTCCCGCTGCTGGCGGCCGTATGCCTGTCCGTGGGCTGGCCGGCTGCCGCCGGGGAAGCGCCGCCCCAAGCCCAGGAGTTGCCGCCGCCCCAGGTGGATGAGCAGGCGCACCGCATTACGCTGGCCGGCCAGGTCGCCAAGCAGAATGTTTACCCGGTGCTGAAGGGCGCGATCGAGTACCTCATCTGCGCGCCGGGCGGCAAGGCTTACGAGAGCCTGTTCGTATGCCCGGTGGACTTGCAGGCCCTGTACAACGCGCTGGTGAAAATCGGAGTGAAACCCGGCCAGCCGGCCACGGAGGAAGACGGCAAACATGCCCTGCCGTCCGGCGGCGGCGTAAGGATCTTCGTGGAGTGGGACGACGGCAAGGAGAAGCGCCGCGCGCGCGCGGAGACGTTCGTTCTCGACAGCATTCACAACAAGCCGCTCCAGGAATTGGACTGGCCCTTTACCGGCTCGCGCGAAGGCAAGGACCCGGAAACCGGGAAGCCGGTCATTCAAGCAGTCATAATGAAGAACATCGTTTCGGTGCACCAGCTTGACGCCACAGTCCTGCTGCAAAACCCGCTCGAAGACGCCGCCCAAGTCCACAACCGCTACAAAGCCAACTTTGAGGCGCTGCCCAAAGAAGGCACAGCCGTCACGATCGTTTTTGAGGCCGCGCCGCCGCCCCAGGCGGCCACGCCCGCGGGTTCCCGCCGCATCCACTTGCTGATCACGGGCACGGTCCAGGGAGTGGGCTTCCGCGAGTTCACCCAGCGCAACGCGCGCCAGGCGGGCATCCAGGGCTGGGCCCGCAACCTGCCCACCGGCGAAGTGGAACTCGAAGCCGAAGGGCCGGAAGCCGCCATCCAGGAATTCGAAGGCAAGATGAACAAAGGCCCGCGCAGCGCCAAAGTGGAAAAAGTGCAGGCCGTCAAAACCAGTGCGGAACCGCTGGCGGAGTTCGAGATTCGGGAAACGCCAACAAAGTAACGACTCTTTGCCACAGAGGACACAGAGCACACAGAGAAAGGATTCTGGATTTTGGAAAAGCCTAGATTCTGCCTTTCTCTGTGTGCTCTGTGCCCTCTGTGGCTTCAAAGCACCTTTCGTTTTCGCCGCGCGGCAGGCGCCGCGGTACTGCTCGGCGCGTTGCTGGCGGCGGTGTGCGGCTTTGCGCCCGTGCGCGCGATGATCGAACGGCTGTACAGCATCAAGGAAGTTATCAGCGCCTCCAAAGTCGTCGCCGAGGGCGGGATTGAGAGCATCAACGCGGAAGAGCAGGTCGTCGTCATTGCCGTAAAGAACACGATCAAAGGCAAATGCACTTTCGAGAAGATCAAGATCCTGGCCAACACCGGACAAGTGTGGCACCCCAAGGCCCTGCTGAGGAACCTGAAGACCGGCGAGCCGGCCTTGGTGTTCTATGACGTGGACGGCAACATCCTGCCCGGGCTGGTCTACAGTTGCGGGCTGTGGTTCCAGATTTACGGCGATCTGGAGAAGAAGGAGGCCTGGAGCTTCGTGCACGTCGAACTGCTGATGAACCGCGCTTACGCCGGGCCGGCCGCGGAGTTCATCGCGATAGTCAAGGACGCCGTCGCCGGGAAGCGCGAGCCGCCTGCGCCGGACCCCAAGCGCCCGCCCGTCACCCGCGAGGACCTGCTGGGCAAGGAAGCCTGCGCGGCCCCGGCCGCCGCGCCTGCGCGCGCCGGCACAGTGGACCAACTGGATGGCTATGAAGACTGCCAGGACTGGCAGGTTGAGTACTGGGGCCAGCCGGCGGAGGCCTCCTGCCCGGAGATGGAGGGGCGGGGCAAGGTGCTGTTGGTAAGCTATGGCGGCAAACCGCATGAAAAATACATTCCCGAAGCCGCGCGCGGGGACGGCGAGCACCACGACAAAGTGGCCGTCACGCGGGTGCTCGAAGCAGACTTCTCGCAGGCCGGCCGCCTGCTCTTTGAGGCTGCCAACCAAAGCGCGAAGGCGATCAAACTATCCTGGGCCATTTACACTATGGATTGGCAGTACTTCGAAAGCCCCTGCGTGGAACTCGCCGCCGGGCAGCGCAGGCTCAACTTGCAGATAGACCTGGCGGCCCAGAACTTCAAGTGCGCGGCCTCCCAATGGAAACCCACCTCCGCCTTGCTCAACCGGCAGCGCGTGAGCAAGCTCTGCCTGGTGATCGAGGGGCCGCCCGAGAAAGGAAACCTGCTGATTGACCGCGTGCGCCTCGACTACGGCAGCCCCTTCGTGCGCTCCCTTCCCCTGCCCGGCGCGGGCAAAGCCAGAACGGGCGTCTCCTGGGTTGACTACGAGGGCAACGGCAACTACGGCGCATTCGTCTGCTGCGCGGACGGTGACGGCAACCGCCTGTACAAGAATAACGGCGCAGACTTCAAGGATGTGACTGAAGAGGCAGGTTTGAAGGGCTTCAGCCAGGGGGCGGCCTGGGCCGACTACGACGGCGATGGCGCCCTGGACCTGGCCTTGGCCAAACCGCTGCGGCTGTTCCATAATGAGGGCGGCCGCTTCCGCGATGTCACCAAGACGCTGCCGCCCATCGCGGAAGGCAATGCCAGAGGAGTCGCGTGGGTGGATGTCAATGGCGATGGCCGGCCCGACCTGCTGTTCCCCAGCGGGGAGCAGGGTCTGGCGGTTTTTCTAAATCTGCCTTGCCAGAAGGTGAACGAAGCGCAGTTTGTGGACGCCAGCAAGCAATGGGGCTTGGGCAGCCAGGGCCTGGGCCTCGGCGCCGGCGATTGGCTGGCGCCCAGCGACTATGATGGCGACGGTTTCACTGATTTTCTCTACAACCACGGCCGCACGCTGCTGGCGCACAACGAAGAGGGCAAGGCATTCCGCCAGGCGGCTAAATGCGGGATTGTTTTCGCGGCCGAGCAGGCGCTGGGCGTGGCCTGGGGCGACTACGACAACGACGGCGCGCTGGATGTCTTCGTCCCGCAATCTGGCAAGTGCTGCCTCTTCCACAACAACAAGGACGGAACTTTTACCAACGTCATTGACCAGGTTGGCGCCTTGGCCAAGATGCCGCGCAATGCGCGCAGCGCCGCCTGGGGCGACGTGAACCGGGACGGCTTCCTCGATCTGGTCGTGGGTTTCAGCGACGGCCCGGCCCTGCTCTTCCTGAGCGACGGCAAGGGCAAGTTCCTGCCGGGCATCCCGCTGGATGCCTTCAAGTGCGCCTGGAATGCCACTGGCATGGCCTTCGGCGATTTTGACCACGACGGCAATCTCGATCTGCTCATCGCGGGGGAAGAAGGCGCCGGCGTCCTGGTCAATGGCTGCCCGCCCGCCGCGCCGGAGCGTGTGCCGCTGACGGTGCGCTTGCCGCGGAGCGCGGCGCCGGGAGCGCTGATTCGCTTGTACACTAAGGAGGACAAGCCGCTGGGCGTGCGCCAGGCCGGGCTGGTCAGTAATTTCAACTCACAGGAACCGCCTGAGACCCTCTTCTACGTCCCGCCCGGCGAGTACAAAGTAAACGTCTTGTTCACTAACGGGCAGGCCAGGCACCGTGCGTTGTGGGTCGAGGAGAAGGGATTGGTCTGGGAGGTGCCGCGGCCATGAAGCGCATCCGCAAGCCAGTGGTTGCCGTCCTGGCGCTCTCGCTTCTCACGGGCCTGATTGCTGCGCCGGCGTCCGCCTTTGTCGAGGCTCTGTACAGCCTGAAGCAGGTGATGGATGAATCCTATGCGATTGTCGAGGCGGAGATTGCGAGCGTGGACCAGAAAGAACGCCTGGCCTGCGCCACCGTGAAAGGCGTCATCAAGGGCAAGTGCCCGTTCAAGCAGCTCAAGCTGAACATCGGCGTCGGGCAGGCCTGGTTCCCCGAGGTGCTGCTGAAGCGCCTGAAGGTGGGTGAGCCCGTGTTGTTCTTCTGGAACGAGGGGCTGGAGTGCCTCGCCTACCAGAACGGCCATTTCTTCCAGTTTCGCGCCGAGGCCAAGCCCGACCCCAATGCCGTGTGGTGGAACTTTACTCATATTGAGATCAAAATGAACCGCACCTACAAAGGCGAGACCGCGGAGTTGATCGCCATCGTCCGGGACGTGGTGGCCGGCAAGCGCGCCCCGCCGCCGCCCGATCCCAAGGTCCCGCCTTTCACGCGCGAGGAGTTGCTGGGACTGGTGGAACGGGCGGACATGCCGCCCTTGAGCCCGACGGACGAACCTGACGAACTGGAGGCCTGGCTGCAGTGGAAGGTGGAGAACTGGGGCCGGCCGGCCACGGCCACGATCGCTTACTCCGCTCCGGCAGGCGCCGCGGAAAGCGAAATCCTGCCGGGACTGCTGGCTGAGTATTACGTCTTCACTGACGAGCTGAAGGATTTTCCCGTGGTCAGCGGCCGGAAGCCCGACATCAAACGGGTGGACAAACAGATCAACTTCGAAGCGGTGCCTTTTCCCGGCACCACGCTGAAAGAGAACTTCTATACGCGCTGGACCGGCTTCGTCCGCATTCCCAAGGAAGGCCGGTACAAGTTCTCGACCGTTTCCGATGACGGCTCGCTCTTCTTCGTGGACGGCAACTTGGTCGTGGATAACGGCGGCGAGCACGGGGCCGAGGAGAAAGGCAGCCACGCCGACCTATCGGCCGGCGACCATGCCGTGCGGCTCGAATTCTTCCAGGGCGGCGGCGATGCCTGCTGCAAACTCTTGTGGGAAGGCCCTGACATCGCCAAAGAGACCGTGCCGGCAGCAGCACTCTTTCACAGGACCGTGGGAAGCCGCGGGCAGATGTTGCGCATCGAGTTTGCCGAAGCCACGCCGGATAGAAACAAGGACAAGGTCGCGGTCAGCCGCAAGCTGGACGCCGACTGGTCCCAGGCCGGCCGGCTGCTCTACGAAGCCTGCAATCAGAGCGCAGCGCCCATAAAGGTGGCCTGGGGCTTCACGACCATGCCGGGAGAACAGTATTACGAAAGCCCGCAGGTGGAGCTGCCTCCGGGCCGGTGGTTCTATGGTTTGCAGGCCAACTTTGGGGCGCGGAACTTCAAGAGCCAGAGCGCCCAATGGAAATACTCCTCCGCCATCGAGAACCTGGGGAAGGTCATCCGCATCTGTGTGCTGATCTACAACGCTCCCAACAGCGGCGCGCTCTTGCTGGACCGCGTGCGGCCGGATGCCAACAGCTTTTTTGTGCGTTCGATCCCGCTGGCCTCGGCGGGAGGGAAAGTGGGCAGCGTGAGCTGGGCGGATTACGACGGCGACGGCAAGCTGGACGCCTTGGTGTGCACTGAAGCCGGCCTGCGCCTCTTTCGGAATAGCGCAGGCGAGTTCTCGGATGTGAGCAGCGCAGTCTTCCCGCCTGCCGTCCTCAACACGAAAGGCAGTTACGGCGCCGCGTGGGCGGACTACGATGGCGACGGCCAAGTGGACCTGCTGCTGACCACGCCGGCGCTGCTGCACAATGAAAATGGCAAGTTCACCCTCCAGCATCTGCCCGTGGGCGCGCAGAATCAACCCGCGCCCCAGAATGCGGGCTGGCTGGACGCGCGCGGCAACGGTCGCCCCGACATTCTGCTCTCCGGCAAACTCGGCACGCTGCTGCTGCTGAACTCTGGGCCGGGGCCTGAGCGGTTTGTGAGCGCGGACAAGACTTGGGGGGCGCTCCCTGGCGCGGCGCCGGTGTACGGCGGCCTTTCCATCGCGGACTTCGATGGCGACGGCTTCAGCGACATCCTGTGCCACCAGGGCAAGGGCCTGCTCTTCCACAATGAGGAAGGCAAGTCCTTTCGCCAAGTGCCGGAGCCGCATCTGGACTACAATACAGCTCAGCCGCTCGGCGCAGCCTGGGGCGATTACGACAACGACGGCTCACTTGATCTCTTCGTTCCACAGAACGGCAAGTGTTGTCTCTTCCGCAATAACAAAGATAACACTTTCACCAACGTCATCGAGACATCCGGCGACCTGGCCAAGATCAAGGGCAATGCGCGCACCGCAGTCTGGGGCGACGTGAACCTTGACGGCAACCTGGACCTGATCGTGGGCTTCAGCGACGGGTCCGTGCGGGTTTATCTCGGTGACGGCAAAGGCAAGTTCAAGGCCCAGCCGCCGCTGAATTCTTTTGGCTGCGCGCGCGGCGCCACGGGCATGGCTTTGGCTGATTTGGAGGGCGACGGCCGCCTTTCTCTGCTGGTCTGCGGCGAGAACAGCGCGGGCATCCTGGTCAACGCCGCGCCGCGCGTTCCGGACGGCCCCGTGCCCTTGCGTGTGCGCCTGCATCCCAGCCAGGCCCCCGGCTCGCTGGTGCGGCTCTACGACATGGCGGACAAGCCGCTGGGCGTGCGCCAAGTGGGCCTGATTACGAACTTCAATTCCCAGGAACCCCAGGAAGCCCTCTTTGCCGTGAAGCCGGGCAAGTACAAGGTCTCAATCCTGTTCACCAACGGCCAGACCAAGCAAGCCGCCATTGTGGTGGATGAAAACGGGTTCCTGTTGAAGATCAACAAGCAATGATTCGTTCGGAAGGAGGTGCTCCGATGGGAATGACCCTTGATGAGAATCTGGCCGAGGTAGACCGCTGGAAGCGGGCTGCCACTAAGCAGGCCCGCAAGCTGACATCCGCCCAACGTGCGAAGTCGGACCGTGAGACAGTGGCGCGGATAGAGCGCGAGTTTGGATTTACCTTCAAGAGAGAGCCGGCGCCACCTCAGCAACTCAGTCCGCTGCCTCAATCCAGGCCCCGCAGGGGCGCGACAGCCTGAGACAGCGGGACAGAGCCCCCTTCATGGCGAGACCTCCGAACAAACACGGCTCTGTCCCAACACTGCCGGAACCCCCCACGAGTGTGGTGTATGTGGGATTAACGGAAGCCCTTTCTGCGCTCTGGCACGGCACTGCGTGGTACCCGCGGCAAGGGCGACACGGCATGGGGACGTCAGCGGCAGGACGGGTGGTTGCCGGCCACCTGCCAGCAGGGTAGGGGCGGTCGAAGCATTCGACTTTCCAATATCGCGTGGTACAAGGCTAGGCCGTTGGACGATGTCCGGAGGCTGCGGGTTCGAGCGGGGAAGTTTAGACAGGTGCCGGATGGCCACGAAGGCATAGGGCGCTGGCGCCTTTTTCACAAGTGATTGAGGTCTACGAGCGTCTCTACTACGGGTGGCACCAGGGAGCACAGGAATGGGCAGCAGGGATTTGAAGAATAAGCCTCTCGTCGAGGCCATATTCGAGGTGCACTGGAACCTTCAAGCTAAGGCGCCGGGCGTGAACATTGATCCCCACTATAAATTGCTGCTGGGCAGGTTCTACGACCGGGTGCGCCAGCTATACCCTGTCCATGAGGCACTTCCACAATCAGGTATTCCTGACGAGCTGGTGGGGAATCTTGTCCAGCATCGTTTTCGTTCTGCAAAAGACGAGTGGCCTTTGCTCCAGATTGGGCCAGGTGTCGTTGCTTGTAACGAGACAGCAAAGTACACGTGGCCAAACTTCAAGAAGCAGGCTGTTGCCTGTTTCGGGGCCCTGCGTGAAGCGTATCCCGCAGTCGAAGCTCTCAAGATAGAGAGTCTGCTCCTTCGGTACATTGATGCCGTCGAGTTCGACTACAATAATGAGGACGTATTTGCGTTCCTCAGAGAGAAGATGAAAGTGAATGTTGCGCTGCCAGGCGAGCTTTTCGAGCCTGGGAAGGTGACGCCAGGCCCGTCGGGGTTCTTGTGGCAGTGCACGTTCAACTGTGCCGCGCCGAAGTCGGTCTTCATGTTGCGGTTTGCGACCGGCACCAAGGGGACCAGCCCGGCGCTGGTTTGGGAGACTATGGTTCAATCCCAAGGCGAGGCTGTGCCGGCAATGCCTGGCGGTCTCGAAAGCTGGCTTGACGCGGCGCACTGGATTACGGATGACTGGTTCTTCAAGCTGATCGATGGCGAATTGGAGAGGAGATTCAACGGTGGATAGCGATACGCATACCCATCTTCAGCGGTCGGAGTTTATCCCAGTTGAATCTGCTTCGCGCGTCAACTGGGCCGGAGGTGGCACTCGGTATTGTCCCGACGCTGGAATTGCTGAGGCCATCAGGGCTGGGCGGATGGCTGCAACTGGAGTTGCCTTCCTCCTCGCGGCATCCACATGTACCTATGCCTATGCAACTGACCCCTGGGCTAAATTGCCAATGGACAATTCAACTCAACTGACGGCGCCCCAGCAGAAGAAGCACAAGCGGTCTCTGCGCGAAGCCCGCGAACACGCGCTGCAAGTCCTGCTCCAGGCCGAACGTGAGCGTAGCGAACTGGCCTTGCGCGAAGCGCAAGTGTCTGCCGTTTGGGAGGAGGAGGACGCGCAGTGATCTACGTCTCGACAGGGATAGACGAGCCCTTAAGGCAGGGCGACATCTTCGCCGGCCTGCCGCGAATCGACCTGTCCCTTGGCGATCTTGACGTGGTAGAAGAAAATGAGGATGTTGTCTCGGCGAACTGGAGCCAGATCGCCAAAGACGGCAAACCGGTAATGGCGGTTGTTGGTATACGCCCCGTTCACGCCATAGTAATCACACAGAACTGTGACGCGCTCCGCTCCAGGGATGTTACGCTCTGCGAAATCCAGCCCTTTCAAGAGGTGGAGAAGAAATGCCAAACCACTAAGAACGCCAAGGGATGGTCAAGTATTATCACTCAGCAGGCCAGGCTCAATTACAAATGGTTCTATTTGCCGCCCGATACTATGTTGGGCTTCGCCTGCAAGATGGGGGTTGACTTCTTCTCAACGATTAGAGTGCCAAGGGTTGACCTTGAAGGCTTCCGGCATTGCCGAAAGGGCCGTCTAAACGATGTGGCCTCTGCGCATTTCCGGGAAAGAATCGCTGAATTCTTCAGGCGCTATCCCTATGACGAGTGGTATCCACTGAATGAAGAGGAACTACAGGCTTACCACGCCGAGCACCCCGATGCCCAGCCTTTCCCTTGGCAAGCCGTCAGCCCACAGGGAAGCCAGGATCGTTGCCCCTGACTTGGGAGGTAGGGGACGGCAAATCGTGGACAGAGCACTCGATGGTGAACGCAAAACCCTCGCACAAACCGATGAGAAAGATGGCTGCTGTTGGAAGCTGACAACCGTGTTGAATGCCCCCGTCTTCCTCTCTGTGGTCCTGCCTTGCCGCGACCAGGCCGGCCACATCGCGGCGGTGCTCGAAAAGTACGAAGCCCCGCTTGACGCCATAGGCCGCAGTTACGAACTGGTAGTCGTGCCCAACGCGTGCGCGGATGACACCCCTGCCATAGTCAGCCGGCTCGCAGAGGGCAATCCGCGCCTGCGGGTGGTCGCCAACCCCGCGGGTGGCTGGGGGCTTTCGGTGCTCACGGGCCTTGCGGCGGCGCGCGGCGAAGTGCTCTGCTACACCAACTCGGCGCGCACTGACCCGGCGCACATCCCGGCCCTGCTGGCAGAGTACGAGAAGCATGCGCCTTGCCTGGCCAAAGTGCGGCGTGAGAAACGTGGCGTGGTTTTGCGGGAACTGGGTTCGTGGCTCTACAATCTGGAGGCCCGCTGGCTGTACGCGATCCCAGTCCGCGACGTGAACGGCACGCCCAAGATAATGCCGCGCTCTCTTTATGAGAAGCTGGGCCTCTTTTCGCCAGGCGACCTGCTGGACCTTGAACTGCTCGCCAAGGTGGCGCGCCTGGGGCTTCCGGTGGTCGAGATGCCGGTCGCCGGCTTCAGGCGCCACGGCGGCAAGTCCAGCACCAACCTGAAGAGCGCCTGGAAGATGTACCTGGGAGCGCTACAGTTGCGCCAGACCCTGCGGCATTTTGAGGTCCGCAAAACATGAACCCACCAAAAAAAGGCCCGCCCAGGAAGACCACACTCGACGCACTCTGGGCGCGCCATGATGTGAAGTGGCGCGACCCGCAGCAGATCGTGGCGCAAGAATTGTGGTGCAGGCTTCCAGCCTGCACCCCTCTTGCCTCATCAACCCATGCCCTGCCAGTGCAGGCAGGATGCCTGCACCACAAAGGCAATCCAGAGGATTGCCCTACAGAGGTTGATCCGCGCATCCTGGCGCACCGGGTGCAGGGCCGCTTTTGGGAAACGCTGGCCGAGACAGGCCAGACGCTCATCGTCACGCGGGAATACGAACACCTGGTGATGGCCCTGTGCGCCGGCGGCGGACGGCCGCGAATCTCCTACCTGAGCTTGCCTCATCCGAACGGCTTGGCGGTGGACGCGCGCCGCCAGATCGTGCATGTCGCCAGCACGCGCAACCCCAACGTGATTTACGATTTTGCGCCGTGCCGCGGCCTGGTGGAGCGTGACGGACCGCGGGGGCCGGCGGGACTGGAGAACACGCTGCTGCCGCTGCGCTGCCGGTATCTGCCGGGCTGCGCCTATATCCACGATCTGGCCCTGATCGGATGCCGCCTGCACGCGAATGCCGTCGCCATGAACGCGGTCGTGGAATTGCCCGGCTGCGGCGGTTTCAAGGCCGTCTGGTGGCCGTGCTGCATTGACGGCGCGGGCAAGCCGCTCTTCGGCCGCAACCACTTGCAGCTCAATTCCATCGCGGCTGGAAAGACGTTGCGCAGCAGTTTCTTTACCGCTTCAGCCGCGCAACCCTCTGCACGGCGCCCGGGGAGCCTGGATTTCCCCGTGGACAAGCGCGGGGTGGTCTTCTCCGGCCGGACGCGCGAGGCCGTCGCCACAGGCTTGACGCGCCCGCACTCGGCGCGGCTGCTGGGCAGCGAGGTGTGGCTGGACAACAGCGGTTATGGGGAGGTTGGCCGGATTGCCGGAGGGCGCTTTGAGGCGGTGGCGCGGTTGCCAGGCTGGACGCGGGGATTGTGCTTCGGGAAAGGCGTGGCTTTCGTGGGCAGCAGCCGCGTCATACCGCGTTTTCGCCACTACGCACCGGGCATTGACTGTGATCGCAGCCAGACCGGCATCCACGCCCTGGACCTCAAGACGGGACGCTGGCTCGGTTCCATTGTCTGGCCGCTGGGCAACCAGATTTTCGCGCTGGCCTTAAGCGGCGGCATCTGCACGCCAGGTTTCCCTTTCACCGCCGGGAAGAAGAATGACAGGCAGGTCCAGCAGTTGTTTTTCCGGGGACTGGCCTGACCTGAACTGTTCACCACAGAGACACAGAGACACAGAGAGAGGACTTGGGATTGTGTAACCGTTCAGTCTGAGCCGCGACCGTGAGGGAGCGGTTCCATCACTCCCATTCTTCCCATTCCTCCCATAGCAAGTAAGGCTGCGCTCCCCCTGACCGCTTGCTTACGCGCGCGGCTCGGAGACTGAACAGTTACGAACGTTGATTTTGTGCGGGCGCGGGTTATACGAACAGCATGGCTGATGAGCAACCCAAGCCGACCGTTTCGATTGTGATTCCTTGTTACAATGAGGAAGAGAGCTTCTCTCAATTGCGCACCGCGCTGAAGGACCTCACGCGCAAGCTGGCGAGCCGCTACGAAACTGAAATCGTGCTCGTGGATGACGGCAGCCGGGACGAAACCTGGGCCAGAATCCAGCATTTCGCGGCTGCTGACAACCACGTGCGGGGCATTGCTCTTTCGCGCAATTTCGGCCATCAAGTGGCCTTGACCTGCGGTTACGACATGGCGGCGGGCGACGCCGTGGTGAGCATGGACGCCGACTTGCAGGACCCTCCGGAAGTTGTTCTTGAGATGGTGAAGAAGTGGGAGGAAGGCGCCGATATCGTCTATGGCGTCCGTTCCCAGCGTGCCGGGGAAACTTCGCTCAAGCTGCTCACGGCGGCGCTGTTCTACAGGCTCTTCCATGCGCTGGGCCGCAGCCAGGCGCCGCTCGACTGCGGCGATTTCCGGCTGATGAGCCGGCGCGCGCTCGAAGCCTTGCGGCGCATGCGGGAACAGCATCGTTACGTCCGCGGCATGGTGGGCTGGCTGGGGTTCCAGACCGCGGTAGTGGAGTACGAGCGCCAGGCGCGCGTGGCCGGGCAGACCAAATACAGTTACTGTCGCATGCTGGCCTTTGCCCTGGATGGCCTGGTGTCCTTCAGTTCCTTCCCGCTGCGGTGTTCGTACATTTTCGCTTTCGCGTTCTCTCTCCTGGTGCTGCTCTACCTGCTCTACAGTCTCATTGCGCACGTTCTGTTTCATGCAGAGCTGGTCAAGGGCTGGACCAGCCTGTTGCTGACCACCACTATCTTCGGTTTTCTCAACTTGCTTTCACTGGGCTTGATCGGCGAGTACATCGGACGGATCTACGATGAAATCAAAGGCCGCCCGCTGTACCTCATTAAGGACCTGGCCGTGCCGCCTGCGCCCGCCAAGCCGCCTCAACCGCCTGCAGGGCCGCCCCAAGCGCCCGCCGCGCCGCCACGAACCGGGAGGCCCGCGGGCCAATGACGGACGACGGCGCGAAAGGCGGCGCGGGCCTGCCCGGCGCTGCTCCGGTTTCCGCTGTGGGCCAGGCCGGCCGGATAGACTGGCTTAAAATCCTGATCCTGGCAGTGCTTGCGGTATTGGCCGTGCGGGCCTTGGTCGTGCCGGCATTCGTGCTCAATATGCTGGGTTACCCGGTTGACTATTTCTACAGTGAAGGGGACCCGCTTGTCTATGTCAACCTGCTGCTGAAGGGGCAGAGCATCTACAGCGACTCCAGGCAGTACCCGCTTTTGGGGAACCTCTACCCGCCGGTGTACTTCTGGATCGCCGCGGCTTGCGCGCGCTGCTTTGGACCGTCGCTGGCCACACTGCGGCTGTTGGCGCTGGCGCCGCTGGCTGGAACAATGCTCTTCACGGGCCTGTTCCTGCGGCGGGAGAAAGCCACCGCCGTTCTGACCGCCGCCGCGGTCCTGCTGGTGCCCTGCACCTACGCCCTGAGCTTGTACTTCGTCATCCCGCGCGTGGACGGCTGGATGGCGTTCTTTGCGTTTGGCAGCTTGTACTTTTTCGCGTCCCCGGAACTGCAGGCCAGGGACATCGTTTGCGGCGGGGTTTTGGCGGCCCTGGCACTGTTCACCAAGCAAACCGCGGTGTTCGGCGTGGCGGCGGTGGGCGTCCATCTGCTGCTGGCGCGCCCGCGCAAGGGCCTGGCCGCCGGAGTGGCCGCGGCGCTGGCCTGCGGACTGCTGCTGGGAGTATCGCTCTGGCGCTTCGGCCCGCAACTGCTCGACTCCCTGACCGCACTGACCGTGCGGCGCGAATGGACCGCGAGCCGCTTCACCGGGCTCCTGGTGCCCGCGACGGCCTCCCTGTCCGTCCTGGGCGGAGCCGGCGTGGCACGCCTGGCAGTCCATGCGGTGACGCGCCGGTGGGAGTTGCTGGACACTTATCTGGCCGGGCACGCGCTGGCCGGCGTCTTGATCATGTTTGAGGGCTCCGGCATCAACTACCTGTTGCCCTTGTGCCCGGCGTTGTGTTTGGCCGCGGTTCTGTCCGTGCGGGACATGCTGGCCTTCTGGCCGCGGCCGGCCGCCGCGGGCGCAGTGGCGCTGGCGGGGCTGCACCTGGTAATGCAGAGCGCCTGTGAAGCTCCGTTCACCGTGCCTGACGAAAAGCAGATGCAGGAA
>JBEKKG010000002.1:0-31850 GCA_050010835.1 Planctomycetota bacterium | reverse complement strand
CAGTAAATGCGTGGCCCAGAGCGTACCGCGGGCGTCCCGCCCGCCTTCGTCCTCGCGCCCTGCCGGCCTGCCACGGGCGGGCGGGACGCCCGCGGTACATTTGCTGACATGCACCCCCTCAAGCCTCAAGCCTGTTTCTTAGCTGCCAGCACGCGACAGGCGCCCGTATAATCCGCGGGCTGTAGGGCGATCCTCCGGATCGCCCCGCACGCGGAACACCGCATTGAGCATTTGGGGCGTCAATGTTGGTGAGGCGATCCAGAGGATCGCCCTACGTCTGCGGAGCACCGCAGTAAGCGTCTGGGGCTTCGATGGCGGAAGGCGGCAATCAGAAGGCGAGCACTGTATTTGCCGCGGCGGCGATAGCCGTCTCGGCCTTCTTTCTGCTGTGCGGCTATGAATTGGTCCGCAGCACGTCGAATACGCTTTTTAATAAAGCCTATGGCAATGCCGGGCGGCCTGCGGTCAACGCGCTGGTGCCGGTGGGCCTGATCGCCATGCTGTACGTCTACGCCCGGTTGCTGTCCTGGTTGGGCCCGCGCAGGACGCTGCTGGTGACCACGCTCGGCTCCGCCGCCGGGATAGTCGCATGTTACTTTGCGGTGCGGGGCTCCTTCGCACAAGCGACAAGAGTGCTTTACATTCTTCGTGAAGGGTACATTGTGCTGCTGATTGAGCAGTATTGGTCGTTTCTCAACAGCACCTTGGGCACGAATGCCGCAAAGAAGCTCAACGGCCCGATTTGCGGAGTGGCGTCTCTTGGAGCGGTGCTGGGCGGGAAGTTGGTCTTTCACCTTTCCGCGCGCCTTGGCACGGCTACGCTGCTGCTGCTGGGCGCGGCGGCGTGCGTGCCGGCCGCCGTGTGTTCCGAGATTGCTTACCGCCGGTGCGGAGAGCCGCGGCCCTCCCCTCTGCTCTCCCCAGCAGCGGCAGAGGGCAAGAAACACGACGGACACCTGGGCTTGGGCCTGTTTCGCTCGCAGCGCATGCTGGTCTTCTTGCTGGCGACCATCGTTGCGACGCAGGTATTGTGCACGGCTTTGGAACTCTCATTTCAGGGGATCCTGCAGGACGAGTACCCGGAGAGCGTTTCTCAGAACACCTATTCCGGCGACTTCTTCGCCACGCTGAACGCCGCAGCGGCACTAGGACAGTTCGTTATGGCCCCGCTGCTGCTGCGCTGGGTCGCGTTGGACGCCGTCCATTTCGCTCTGCCGCTGGCCAATGCAGTGGCTTGCGTGTGTCTGCTGGCAGCGCCATCGCTGGAGAGTGCGGGCGTGGCGTACCTGCTCTTCAAGGCGCTGGATTATTCGCTTTTCCGCACGGCCAAGGAGTTGCTGTACATTCCGCACTCCTTCGACGTGCGCTATCGGGCCAAGGAACTCATTGACGTCTTGGGCTACCGTTGCGGCAAAGGCGGGTGCTCATTGATCATTGCTCTGCTGCAAAAGGCCCACCTGGTCTTCACGGCTGGCCGTTATGCGCTCATAGGGATAGCGGCGGCTGGGGTGTGGCTGGCGGCTCAGTAAATGCGTGGCCCAGAGCGTACCGCGGGCGTCCCGCCCGCCTTCGTCCTCGCGCCCTGCCAGCCTGCCACGAGCGGGCGGGACGCCCGCGGTACATTTGCTGACATGCACCCGAGTGATCCCGCAACCGCACTTTACAGCGGCGCAATTCCTTCGATAATCCCACCCTTGTCCCGGTGGAAAGGTCTGCTTGTGGTTGAGAGCGTCTATTCAAACGGTTTGCGGCATCCGCCCTTGGCGTTGCGGGTGCGCATTGCGGTGGAGTTGGGCGTGCTGGTGGCGGGAGCCATACTGCTGTTGATCTTTCTGCCGCGGCACATGCGCAATACCGCGACATACGTGGGCTTGGCGCTGGCGGCCTTGGGCTTGATCGGGTTCACGGCGCGCGAGACCAAGGAACGCATCTGGGGACCGCCGGAGTCGCCGGATTTCGACCGCGTCCGCCGCTGCGCGATCGGCATGACGTTCTTCACCGCCCCGCCGCTCTTCCTCTTCCTCGTTCTGGGGGTGGCCATGCGCTACTGGGGTTTCTGGCTGCCGCCCCACCACTGCCCTATCTTGACGCTCAACTTTCCTCTGGCAGTGGTGTGCTATCTGCCCTGGGCCTTGTTGCAGCAGACGCTCTTCCAGTTCTACCTGCTGGGGCGGCTGCGCGCGCTCCTGCCGTTCGCCTCACCGCTGCTGCTCTCCATGCTCAACGGCCTGTTCTATGGGTTGGTGCATCTGCCTAACGTGCCAGTGACCCTGGTGACAATTATCGGCGGCATGTTCTGGAGCTACTCATACCACCGCGACCGTTATGTCCTGCCCATTGCGCTCTCACACGCGCTGCTGGGCTCGACCTTCTATTACTGGGTTCTCTGCAGGGACTTGGTGGCCGAAATGTCCGGGCATTGACCCGGATCGTTCACCGCAGAGACGCAGAGGGCGCAGAGAACAGCAGGAGGAATGGGAAGAACGATTGCAGAAACTCTTTTTTTACTCTGCGTCCTCTGCGCCTCTGCGGTGAATTTTCCGGGCTAAGGCAGTTGACGAAGTCGCGCGGCCCCGTATCCTGAAGAGTCGCGTTCAGTTGGCATTGGTTTGGGTTGAAGCTGCTTGCAGCTTGCATCTTGGGAGGGGGAAACGATGGGACGACCTGTCACGCTTTTCGTTGGACAATGGGCCGACCTGAAGTTTGAGCAGATGTGCGAGAAAGCCAAGGCGTTCGGTTACGACGGCCTGGAACTGGCTTGCTGGGGAGACTTTGTAGACATTGAGAAAGCCGCCAACGACAAGGCCTACGCCAAGTCGCGCAAAGAAATCCCGGGGAAGTACGGCTTGAAAGTGTTTGCGATGTCCAATCACCTCGTGGGCCAGTGCATCTGCGACAACATTGACGAACGGCACAAGTCCATTCTTTCGCCGCGCCTCTGGGGTGACGGCAAGCCCGAAGGTGTGCGCCAGCGTTGCGCCGCGGAGATGAAGCTGGCTGCCAAGGCCGCCAAGAACATCGGCGTGGACGTGGTCAATGGCTTCACCGGTTCTTCGATCTGGCACCTGCTGTACAGCTTCCCGCCGGTCTCGGCGGCGATGATTGATGCGGGCTACAAGGATTTCGCGGACCGCTGGCTGCCGATCCTGGAGGAGTTCAAGAAGCTGGGCATCAAGTTCGCCCTGGAAGTGCACCCGACCGAAATCGCCTTCGATGTCGCCAGCGCCGAACGCGCACTCGAAGCCCTCGATAACCACCCGAATTTCGGGTTCAACTTCGACCCCAGCCATCTGGTCTACCAGAACGTGGGCTACGTGAACTTCATCCGCAAGTTTGGCAAGCGCATTTTCCACGTGCACATGAAGGATGCCTACATGTCCAAGCTGCCGTGCGAAGCCGGCGTCTTTGGCGGGCACATCAACTTCGGCGACCCGCGGCGCACCTGGGACTTCCGCAGCCTGGGCCGCGGCAGCATCAAATTCGAGGAGATCATCCGCGCCCTCAACGACGTGGGTTACCAAGGCCCGCTCTCCGTCGAGTGGGAAGACGGCAAGATGGACCGCGAGCACGGTGCGCGCGAGGCCTGCCAGTTCGTGCGCAACGTGGACTTCCCGCCCAGCGCCATTGCTTTCGACGCCCAGTTTGACAAGAAGAAACAGGCGAAGTAAAGAGTGGCTAGTGGCCAGTGGCCAGTGGTAGAGCGCGGGCCGGGGGCAATCCCGGCCCGTGTTGTTACGTGTAGTGGAGGGATATGCCCATGGAACGCAGCCCCGAACCGTGCGTAGTCGTGATTTTCGGCTCGACCGGCGACCTGGCCCGGCGCAAGCTCTTCCCCGCGCTCTACAACCTGCATCGGGACGGGCTGCTGCCGGAGAAGTTTGCGCTGTGCGCCTACGGGCGGAAAGAAAGCGACGACGCGCTGCTCCGCAGCGAAATCCGCGAGCAACTGGCAAAGTACTCGCGCCGCCCGCCGCAGAACGATTGGGAACAGCTTGCCAGCCAGGTCTTCTATGTCACGGGCGAGTTCGATGACGACGCCGGCTTTGCGTGGCTGAGGTCGCGCCTCCAGCAGCTTGATGCCGCGCTGGGCACTGCGGGCAACAGGCTTTTCTACTTCGCGGTCGGATCTGAGTTCTTTGAGCCGCTCGCCCAGCGGCTGGCCCGCAACGGGCTGCTTGTAGCGCAGGCTTCCAGCCTGCATGCAGCCGGGACGGCTGCACCACAAGCGCCCTACACGCGCCTGGTGCTCGAAAAGCCCATCGGGCACGATGCGCTTTCCGCGGGCCAGTTGCTCAAGCAGATCGCCGCGTATGCCAGCGAGGAACAGGTCTTCCGCATTGACCATTACCTGGGCAAAGAAACCGTCCAGAACATTCTGGCGCTGCGCTTCGGGAACTGCGTCTTTGAGCCGCTCTGGAACAGGAACTACGTCTCACATGTAGAGATCAGCATGGCCGAGGAGGAAGGCATTGGCCGGCGCGCGGGCTACTACGAACAAGCGGGCGCACTGCGCGATGTCGTGCAGAACCACCTGCTGCAACTGCTGTGTCTTGTCGCTATGGAAGCGCCCGGCACGATGCACGCGGATGATGTCCGCAATGAGAAAGTGAAGGTGCTCCGCAACCTGCGCAAGATCACGCCCGCCCAGGCCGCCGGGAACACGGTGCGCGGGCAATATGGCCCCAGCGCCGACGGGAAACTCGCCGGCTACAGGCAAGAGCCCGGCGTGGGGGCCGCTTCGCAGACAGAGAGCTTCGTCGCGCTGCGCTGCTTCGTGGACACCTGGCGCTGGGCGGACGTGCCGTTCCTGCTCCGCGCGGGCAAGCGCCTGCCGCGCCGCCAGACTGAAATCTCGATTCACTTCCGCGTGCCGCCGCTGCAGCTTTTCGAACAGGTACAAGCGGCGCGTGGGGCCGCGGCTCCAAGTTGTCTGCAATACTTGTCGCGCAGCGGAGGTCCTCCGCACCCGGCCTGCCTGGGGCACTCCGGCAGGTTTGCGCCGCGCTGTGTCGGCAACGTCTTGCGTCTGGGCATCCAGCCGGACGAGGGCCTGAGTCTGGAGTTGGCGGCGAAGATTCCCGGCGCAGGCATGCGCCTGCAGAACGTCGCGCTGGACTTCAGTTATGCACAGGGGTTCCAGCGGCCGGCGCCAGAGGCCTACGAGCGGCTGCTGCTGGACGCCCTCAACGGCGACGCCACGCTGTTTCCGCGTGAAGACGAAGTGCAAGCGCAATGGGAGTTCATTGACAGCATCCTGGCGGGCTGGCAGGAACTGCCGCCGCCAAGTTTCCCGAACTACGCCGCCGGCACGTGGGGGCCGGATGAGGCCTGCAAGCTCGTGCCCGCTTGTGTGGGCGGCTGGCACATGGAATCCGCACGGACATACCCTATTAAAACCGCAGATGAACGCAGATAGGAAGGCAGATTTAGAAACCTTCTTTCCTATCTGCGTTCATCTGCGGTTCCTATAGGACTTTTCCAGCGCGTCGCAGGCTTCGCTATAGAGCCGCGACTTGACCTGGATCTCGTCGCCAAGTTCGAGGTGCTCATCCTTGTCCGCCGTGTAGACCGGCCAGGCGGGCAGGCCCGCGCCATTGGGATCGCCTGTTTTGGCAAAATTGGCCCAGTAGCGGCAAATAGCTTCAGAGAGTTTCTCGTCCTGTTCGCCGAGACCTCGCGGCAGTGTCTTGAAAACGTAGGGAATCTCGATGGCGTGGCACGCACCCATTTTATCTGTGAGCTTGTTCTTTGGCACGCGGGTGAAATGGTAGAGGTAAGCCGGTGTGTGGCGTTGGGCCAGGGCGCGCACAAGCATCCGCGTGGGGGACACGAACGCTGACACGGTCACGAGCTTGTTCAAAGCCGCGGGGATGTCCTCGTCTTTCTCGACGGGGAAGAGCTTCAACAACTCCTCTGCCTGATCCTGGTACAAGGTCCGCGCCGTCAGCCTGTAGCCCAGAACATGTTGCACTGGAAGCTGCTTGAGGAAGATCGTGCCTTCGTCGGCATTGGTGCCGGCCATGAACGGCACCTCTGCCTGTTTGCCCTGGTCCCACAGGCGGCCCGGGTCGTCCGGCAGCACCCAGCCGTCCACCACAGGTCCGAACTTGTTGCCCTTGCCGAAAAGCCCCTGAGAAGGGTTGGCCGCGTCCAGGATCTCGTCGCTGCTCTTGGCGCGCAGCGCAGCCAGGACGTCCGGGGCGGCGTCGCAGCCCAGGGCCTTGGCGATCTCCTCGCCCATTTTCTCCGCGGGCGCCAATCTGCCGTGTTGCTCCCGCAAGTCCCGGTTCTGCCCGTAAGGCCCGCCGCTCTCCGCTATCGCGCGGTGAAAGAGCCCGCGGGCCAGCGGGCAGACCATGAGGCGGCAGACGCCGGCTGAGCCGGCCGATTCGCCAAAGATGGTGACGCATTCAGGGTTTCCCCCAAACGCGGCGATATTCTTCTGGACCCACTGCAAAGCGGCAACCTGGTCAAGCATTCCGTAATTGCCGGAGACGCCTTTCTCGGACTCCTTCGACAGTGCCGGGTGGGCCAGAAAGCCAAACGGGCCGAGGCGGTAGTTGATCGTCACCAGGACCACGCCTTCGCGCGCCAGGTTCTCGCCGCTGTAGTACGACTGCCCGCCTGAACCCGTGGTAAAACCGCCGCCATGAATCCACACCATCACGGGCAGCTTGTCGGAGCGTTTCAGGGCAGGCGTCCAAACGTTCAAGCAGAGGCAGTCTTCACTAAGTTTGCCGAGTTCCCTTCCCAAGAACGGCTTGGGCTGAGGGCACCAGTTGCCGAATTCCACGCAAGCCCGCACGCCTTCCCACGGTTTGACCGGCAGCGGCGGCTTCCAGCGCAAATCCCCTACTGGCGGCGCGGCGAAAGGGATGCCCTTGTAGGCATGCACATCGCCTTTTTCGACCACCTGGCCGGAGATCTCACCGCCTTCAATGCGCAATGGGTCGCTTAAAAGGGCGTCTGCGGCGCAGCAGCACAGTTGGGCCGCGAAGAACAAGAAGAAGTACTGAGTGCTGAGTGCTGAGTGCTGAGTTCCCCCTCCCCTTGCGGGAGGGGGCAGGGGGAGGGCCACAAACAAACCACGATTACAAATTGAAAATTGAAAATTGAGAATTGAAAATTTGCCCATTCTCACCTTGTGGTCGGGGGCAGGGGCAGGGCCTTTTGCGAACAAATCAATCACCGGAGCGCCCTTTACTGTCCCGCGGCCTGGGGTGTTTCGATGGTCATGGTGCCTTCGACAGCGATAATGAAGGGCCCATTCTTGGGGATCGGATAGTTGCCTTTGCGCACGATTCTCTCGTTGAGGTAGTACTCGAGTTTGCCTTCAGTGACCATCATCATCACCTTGTTCTTCGGCATGGCGGGCGGCAGGTTTTCGATCCGGTCAATATATGAGTCATAGGTGTTGCCAACGTACTGGCTGGGGAAGAATATCTTGGCGGTGGAACCGTTAACCCAGAAGCCGAACCCTGTGGCCCAGTGGTCAAGGTAGCCTTCGTTATCCGTAAGGTAGTTTCGCACCAGCACCTTGACCGTCCCGGAGCCGCCCTTATGCACAATGACCTGGATCGCGCCGTTCACTTTCGGGGTTTCGAGCTTGCCGTCGGTGACCTCGTAGACATTGTCGGCTTTCTTCTTCCAGGCGCCGGTAATGGTCGTCCAGCCCGCGGTCTTGAGCACGCGTTCGACGTCGGGGGGCACGCTCGTCTCGGTTTCGGTTTCGGTCCGCCGCATGCGGCGTGCCATTGAGCTCTTGTCCGGGGCGGCGGCAGACTTCTCCGGGGCCTTAGGTTCAGGGCGCTCGAACTTGGGCCCTTTGTCCGGCGGCAGGACGGTGCGGAGCATGAGCGCGTCAGCACGCTCGTTGGCTTCCTCGAGGGTCAGAGCATCGGGGGCCTTCTTGGTGATGGCGTTCAAGTCTTGAGTATAATCGGCCAGAAGCACAGCGAGACGCATGGCGTAGGGGTTGAGGGCCTTGACGCGCCGTTCGGCATCCTGGCGTTTGGTGCTGAAAGCCGGGTTGCCGGCCTCGGCCTTGCCGAACTGCTGCGCCGCGCGGACGTAGAAATCGCCGGCGGTAATGGGCTTGCCTTCTTTTTCGAAGAGCTTGGCGAGTTCATAGAGGGCCTCTGCGCAATCCGCATCGGCGGCCAGGGCCTTGAAGCACAGCTCCCTGGCTTTCTCGGTTTTCCCCTCGGCGGCAAGTTTCGCCGCGCTGGCGCCCATAGCCGCCGCCACTTCCGTATCCGCAGAATGGACTGGGACGGCCCAGGCTGCCAGCAACGCCACCCCTGCGATGCCCCAACAGTGTTTCATGGCAAGCACTCCTTAGGGCCTGCGCCGCGGAATCTGGCCGCAGTGTGGCTCAGTAGTCGGCCGCTGATCACACGGGCGTGGGCGCTGTGCCACGCTGAAGCCGGCTACTGGCCCCCGGCCTGTGGCGACTCAATGGTCCAGGTCCCGTCAACCTCGATTGCGAACGGCCCGTCCTTGCTGAGTTTATAGTTTGAGTTGTGCTCGCGCTTGTCGTTCACGAACATTTGCAGTTTGCCCTCCTCGATCGTGATGAGGATCTTGTTCTTGGGAAGATTCAACGACACCTCCCGCTCCAGGTACGGCCTGATATCGTTCAGGCTGAAAGCCCAGCCACCCGAGGGCGAAAACATCTTGGCCGCGGCGCCTTCCACCTGGAAGCCAAAGCCGGTGGAGTAAGAACTGGGGGAAAAGGAGGACGAGGAAGAGGACGAGGATGAGGACGAGAACCCGCCAGAACGTTGATTGTTGCGCACCATTATCTTTACGTGGCCCGTGCCGCCCTTGTGCACGAACACCTGTACAGCGCCATTGGTTTTGGCCGTCTCGAGTTTGCCGTCGGTCACCTCATAGACGTTGTTGTCCTTTTTCTTCCAAGTGCCGGTAATGGTAGTCCAGCCCGCCCCTTTCAGAGCGCGCTCCACGTCCGGCGGCACACTGGTGACGATCTCCTTCGTCACCCTATGGACAAAGCCCTCGCTGTCTCTTTCCACCTTGGTCGTCTTGGTGCTCGACACCGCCGGCTTGGGCTTTTCGAGCGCGGGCAGCTTGTCCGGCGGAACCACCTTCTCAAGCTGCAAGGCGCTGATTCTTTCCAGGGCCTCTTCAGTCGTCAGGGAGTCCGGAGCCTTCTTGCAGATTTGGCCCAGAGTCTGAGCGTAATCGGTCATTATCTCCGCGTATTTGTTCGCCAAAGGGTTAAGCGCCCTGGCACGCCGCTCAGCATCCAGCCGTTTGCTGCCGAAGGCAGGATTGGCTGCTTCATCCTGGGCGAACTGCCGCGCGGCACGGACCAGGAAGTCCGCCGCGGCCGTCGCATTGCCTTCTTTTTCGAAGATCTTGCCCAGTTCGAAGATCGCTTCTGCGGCGTCCTCGTCGTTTGCGAGGGCCTTATAGCACAGGTCTTTGGCCTTGTCCGTCTTGCCCTCGGCGGCGAGTTTGGCGGCACTGGCCCCCAGCGCCGCGGCTACAGTTTTGTCCTCTGCGCGCCCCAAGAGAGGCAGCAGGAAGACCAGAAGCATCGTCAGCGCGTACCGCATGGTCAGCACCTCCATTTAGTGAGCCAAAATCGTCATCTTCATGCAGGAGTAGCGCGACATGCCGGCTTGCTTCTGCATTGCGGCTACATCGTCAGTGGCCAGTTTCTCTTCCTCAAGGCGCATGAACAGCGCCTCGCAACGGATGAACTGCTCCAATGCGGCATGGAGGTTCTTCTGGTTGCCTTCCGTGCCCGGCGTGGCCTTGGCAAAGCTTTCCTTGCCCTTGGCAAAGGCCTCTTTGAAGGCCCCCACCAGTTGGTTCTTGGGCAGCTTCTTGGCATCTTCCGCCGCCGTCTTCTCCAGCGCATCCACGTCCACGGGCGGAGGCCCTGACGGGACAACGGGCGCGACAGCGCTGGGAGTGGTGCCTGTGGCCGGAGGCGGGGGGGCTGGCTTCTTCGCAGCCTGGGCCTTCAGTTGTCTCTTGGCTTCAGCGATCTGCGCGTCCAGGTTCTTGGGCGGCTCGAACTTGTTGGCCAGGAGTTCCGCCGCTTCCCGTCCTGCGGCCGTGTCGGGGTGCTTCGATTTGGCCTCCTGGGCCTTCTCTGTGGCCTTGGCCTTGTCTCCTGAGGCAACGTAGTAGTAGATTTCTGCGAGCATGGCGGCGGCAATCTTGGCCTTCACGGGGTCCCCGCGCGCGGCAATGGCTTTCTCGGCCTTGTCCAGTCCTTCCTTCGCTTTCTCATTCCCGGGGGCCAGCGCGACGATGGCGGCATAGGCCTGGCGCGCCGTCTCCAGTTGCCCGCCCTCCAAGGCCTCATCGGCCACCAGAATCAGCTTGGGGACAAGTTTCTGGTCTGCATCGCTGATCTGGATCAGTCCCGTGCCCAGTTTTTCCGCGGCGGCGTTGGCCGTGCGCTGCATCTTCGCGTCGTTCTCCTTCTTGGCCAGTTCAGCCGCGTTCTTGTAGTTCTTGAAAGCATCCCGCGGCTTGTTCATCTGCTCCAGGCACCGGCCCATCTTGTAGTAGGCGTCCGGGCAACTGGAATCAGCCGCCAGAGCGCGCTTGCAAATCTCGAGCGCGCTGGCCGTCTCGCCCTTGCCGAGTGAAGCGTCCACGGTGGAGAGCAACGCCGTGGCAGTGTCGCGGTCGCCGGCCGCAGCGGAGGGGGAAAACGAAACCAGACAGACCAGCACACCACCCAGGACGGAACGCATCATCGGCCCCAACCTCCACCTGACTCAGACAATGTTAGCTCCCTTTTACGCATGCTCTTGTAGCCACCAGGAGCCGAAAAATCAAAAACTTTTCGCCTCTTCTAGCTCCCGCCACTGCCTTGGCCCCTTCCGCACGTGCGTTTGACCTTATCATATATGACGCCGCTCGCGCCATAAAGTTGCTTAGTTTTCAATTAAATCACCCGATTCGCTCCAGCATGTCCTTGGTCACGGGAAACTGCACGGGCCTGCCACTGAAGTACGCTTCGAGTTCGCTCAGGGCCTGTTCGCCCAATTTGAGCCTGCCGCGCCCACAGGAACCGGCAATGTGCGGGGTCATCGTCAGATTCGGGCACCCATACAACGGGCTGCCTGGCGGCGGCGGTTCCGGATCGAAGACGTCCAGGAAGGCCCAGATACGCCGCTTTTGCAGTTCCGAGACCAGAGCTTCCTCGTCCACACACGAGCCGCGAGCGGTATTGACGAAGACCGCCCCGTCGCGCAATTTTGCCAGCCGGGCGCCGTTGACGATATGGCGCGTGGCCGGGATGCTGGGCGCGTGGCACGTTACGACATCGCTGCGCTCAAACAACTCATCCAGCTCAACCTTCTCCGCTCCCATCGCCCGCGCCTGGCTGGAACTGACATAGGGGTCGTAAAGCAGCGCCTGCAGCCCGAAGTGCGGCAGCAGTTGCAGCACGCGCCGCCCCACGTGGCTGGCGCTGATAACGCCCACGGTGCAGCCGCGCGGATCGTTGGGCGGGCAGTGGCCCTTGATCCCGTGGAATTCGCCCTGGGCCACATGCGCCGACAGTTCCATGACGTTCTTGACACCGATGACAATCTCGGCGACCGTGAAATGCGCCACGTCCACGGCGATCTCCGCCGAAGCACTGGTCACCACGATGCCGCGCTCGAACAACGCGTCGCTGACGAAGGGCTTCACGCTGCCCGCGGAGTGGGCCACGATGCGCAGCTTGGGGGCCTGGGCCAGCACCTCGGCGCTGAGGTTCGGGCTGCCCCAGCCGGTCATGCAGCCGTCGGCATCGCGCAGCATGTCCGCGGCCCGTTCCGGCGTGACCTTCCCTTCCGCCGGCGGCAAGACCACATTGAATTCCTGCGCCATTTTGTCGCGCGTGGCCGGGCTGACAATCTGGCGCTGGATGTCAAAACTGAAAATCATAGCGATGGTGCGTTTAGCCATGTCCCCCCCTCTACCTTGTTAACCCCGCCGACGCTGGAAACAACGGCGTCTTTCTTTCTTGCGGCGTTTCCTCACGGGCTACTGACCTGCCGTATCTTCGCGGGCTGAGAAGCAAAGTTCAAGGCCAAATCCCAAGTCCTGTGCCCCAATCCACCCATCGTCCGTATCCGTCTCTGTTCTCTGGTTGCATATCCGCTGCGCCAGGGTATGGTTACTAAGGAGGGCCAACGGGGGACGATCCGCGAATGACTGCCATACGCACGAACGTCAGGATAACCGATGACCATAGGTTGCGCCTGGACATTGGCCTCCCGCCTGATGTGCCGACAGGGGAGGCCGAGGTAACACTCTTGGTTGCGCCACAGGGACAGCCTAACAAGGCCAAGGCCATTGAGTGCTTGCGCGAATTGGCCCGCCACGGTGGCGTGCGTTCTATCCCTGATCCAAGCGCCTGGCAGCGAGAAGTACGCCGCGACCGCCCGCTGCCAGATAGGGAGTAGGCCTTATTATTTGACAGCAATATCCTTATATATGCCAGCAAACCAGGATACGAGTACCTTCTGGATTTTATGGAAGAGAATTCCGTGGAAGTTTCTGCCATCAGCAAGATAGAGGTATTGGGATTCCCTTCACTCACTGAAACAGAACAAGTGCACCTTGAGGGTTTCTTCCGCAACTCGACAACCTACCCCGTCACAGAGGCGGTCATAGAGCAGGCAGTCAAGCTGCGACAGAGAAAGAAGATGACATTGGGCGATTCAATTATTGCCGCCACCGCGCTCTGCCACAAGACCATCCTTGTGACCCGCAACACCAGCGATTTTGACTGGATTGACGGCCTTGAGTTGCTGAACCCAATAGATCAGTAATGGAACCCGCTACAAGTCCTAATCGAACCACTCATCCCTCTTGTCAAACGGCGGCACGACGACATTAAGGATCTTCATCTTGCCCACAGCGCGGTGGCGCGTGCCGGGGCGGATCATCACCGCCAGGCCCGGTTTCACCGGGTACAATTCCCCGTTCAGTTCCATCTGCGCGTCCGGACCGCATTCCAGAAAGTAGTATATCTCAGTTTGCCGCTTGTGGTAATGTGCTTTCGCGTCAACCGCGATGTCCACGCGATGTGCAGACGCGACCGTGTTGCCGGGTTGCAGGAAAGCACGGCGCGAGACGCCGCAGGGACACGGCGTGCCCGGCAAGGTGTCAACGTCCACGATCTCGAACGGATTGTTCGAGCCGGTCTTCCTTGTGGAACGTCTGCGTGCGGCCAAGCCCTCGGCCTCCAGGGAACTGAGGCCTAGAGTAAAGAGGCCGGCGGGAAAGTAAAAAGGAAAAAGTCCGAAGCCAAGACGACTTAGGAGCACTTGCCCATGGCGCACACTGAAACCGACATCCGCCCCGCTGGGGTCGAACTTTACTTTCTCCCCGTTGAGACGCGCGTGCCGTTGAAGTTCGGTCCGGAGACGCTGACCTCCGTCACTTGCGCGCGCGCCTGCATGACGGTCAGGAACGCGCGGGGCCAGACCGCTCAGGGCTGGGGCGAGACGCCGCTGTCGGTCCAGTGGGTCTGGCCGTCCAGCCTGAGCTACGAGGAGCGGCATGAGGCGCTGAAAGACTTCTGCCTCCGGCTTGCGCGCGCGTGGGCGGATTTCGGCGGCGGCGGACATGCGCTGGAGGTCGGCCACGTCTTCCAGCACACGGAACTGCCGCGGCTGCTCAGGGCCTTCAACAGGCAGCGCAAAGGCCGCGAGCCGGTGCCTTGGCTGGCCGCGCTGGTCTGCTGTTCGGCCTTTGACATTGCCCTCCACGATGCCTACGGCGTGCTGAACGGCCTGCCCGTGTACGAGACCTACAACGCCAGGTTCATGAACCGGGACCTGGCGCATTACCTTGTCCCTGCGCGCGGCTCGGCGGTCTCGTTCAGGAACAGATATCCGGCGGACTACCTGGCAGCCCCAAGGCCCAAGCGCTTGCCTGCCTGGCACCTTGTCGGAGGCAAGGACCTGATTGAGCCCGCGGAACTCACCGGCAGCGAACCGCAGGACGGTTATCCCGTTCTGCTGCGCGACTGGATTCGCCGCGATGGGCTCAAGTGCCTGAAAGTCAAGCTGCGCGGCAACGACGCGGCCTGGGACTACGGCCGGCTGGTGAAAGTCGGCGGCATCGCGGTTGAGGAAGGCGTGGACTGGCTGAGCAGCGACTTCAACTGCACCGTCACCGACCCGGCCTACGTCAATGGGATCCTGGACCGGCTGCTGAGCGAACAGCCGCGCATCTACGGCATGATCCTCTACGTCGAACAACCGTTCCCCTACGAGTTGGCGGAGCACCGGATTGACGTGCACAGCGTCTCGGCGCGCAAGCCGCTGTTCATGGACGAGAGCGCGCACGACTGGAAGTTGATCAAGCTGGGCCGCGCGCTGGGCTGGAGCGGGGTGGCGCTGAAGACCTGCAAGACTCAGACCGGCGCCTTGCTGGGTCTCTGCTGGGCCAAGGCCCACGGCATGACGCTCATGGTCCAGGACCTTACCAACCCGATGCTGGCGCAGGTCCCGCATTGCCTGCTGGCCGCTCATGCCGGCACGATCATGGGCGTCGAGACCAACGCCATGCAGTTCTATCCTGAAGCCTCCCGCCCGGAAGCCGCGGTGCATCCCGGCCTGTACTCGCGGAGGCAAGGCTGCGTGGACTTGTCCACAATCCAAGGGCCGGGTTTTGGGTATGGCATCGAGAAGATCCAGCGCCGGCTGCCGGAGCCGGTTGGAAGGGAAGGCTGAGCCCAATCACGCCTTCTGCTTCGCCTCAACTACGATGTCTTCTACGCGGACGATTTGGCCGAGTGAACAGAACATAACACGTCCTGGCATGGCGCCCTCAGGGGTCTGCTTGAGAGCGATGGCGATGTAAGACTGCCCGAAGAGATAAGTCTCCGGGTGCCTGATCTCATAGGTTGTGCCATCGCTCATGTAGATACGCATAGGGACGAAGGGCTTCCGTTTCAACAGGTCACTAAGATCGTTCGCGCGCATAGTGCAGTCCTCCTCACCGTCAGACGACAGTGCCCATCCTCACCGAGTATAATAGCAGACCGGGAAGGCCGGCGCAACTCTCATGGCAACTCCAATCGCCCCCGCTAGAATGCGGATTCATGGGTGAACCTCGCCCGCCCCCATTAGTCACGCCTCTCACCGCCATGCTGGCCGGGGACCCGGCTTACTTTGCCGCTGCCAAGCCGCTGCTGGAGGAACTGCTTGGCCCCGTCGCTCTGGAAAGCCCGGTATACGCTTTCGACTGCACCACTTACTACGCCGCGACGATGGGGCCGGATTTGAAGCGCAAGTTCTTTGTCTTCGATCCACTCAGCGACCCCGGTTCTCTGCCCGCCTGGAAGCTGGCCACGAATGCCCTGGAGGCGAATTTGCGCGAGCAACTGCGGGCCGCGGCGGCTCGGGAGCAGCGGGAGATTCCTGAGCGGCCCATCAACCTGGACGTGGGCTACCTGACCGGCGCCAAACTGGTGCTGGCTTCGACCAAGGATTTCGCGCACCGGCTGTATCTCCGGGACGGCATTTTCGCGGAGATCACCTTGAGCTTTCGCAAGGACGCCTGGGCCAGCCAGCAGTTCACGTTCCCGGATTTCAAGAGCGGCATGTATGATCCATTTCTAAAGCAGGCGCGCGACCGCCACCTGAGGAAAATCAAAAACCACCCTGCAAGGCCCACCACCCATTCGGAGTAGAGGACACAGCGCAGTTTTCAGCCGCAACCAAATCCGAAACTCGAAATCCGAAATCCGAAGAAAACTCCAAACAAATAAACCGCCAAGACGCCAAGAACAGCCTTCTCTTTCTTATCTGTATCCTTTGGATTTCGGGATTCGAGTTTCGGATTTGTCTTCATTATCAGTTTCCTTCGAATTTCGGATTTCGAGTTTCGAATTTGTCTCCCGGCATTTGATCTTGTTCGAACTTCGCCAGTTCCTTCCTGAACTCCGGCCTGGGGTCGAGGGCAATGGCTTTCTTGGCCGCCTCCACTGCCTGGTCGTAGCGCCGGGACACATGCAAGGCCCGCGCCAGACCCATCAGATACGGCGCGTTGCGGAACTCAGTCAGCTTGACGGCCTGTTGGGCGTGCTCGACGGCCTCGAAGGAACTGGTGTAGGTGGGGTCCTCCGGGTCGCTGTAAAGGCTCGCCAGGAGAAAATGCGCGTAGGCGTTTTTCGGGTCGAGCGTCAGCGCCGCGCTCAGGTCTCGAATGGCTGCGCGCACCTCGTTCAGATTACTCTCCGCCAGGCCGCGGCTGCAGTAGTACTGTGAGTGCTTGGGGGACAAGCGGATCGCCTCGCCGAGGACTTCGACAGCCTTCTTGCTGTTGCCGGCCTGAATATGCACCACTGCGAGGTTATGCATGTACTCGGCATTGTTGGGCGCGGCGCGGATTGCGCACTTGTAGGCCTCGGCGGCCTCAACCAGGCGTCCGGCGGCCAGGAAGCAGTCCCCCAGCGCGCTCTGGTAGCGCGCCGACGACGGTGCAACGGTGACCGCGGCCCGGCAGGCTGCCAGGGCCTGATCGCGCAGTCCACTGCGCAGGGCCGCCAGGCCGAGGTCGCACAGATACTTCGGATTTCCCGGTTGCAGCGCCACCGCTTTCTGCAAGGCCGCAAGCCCCTTGGCCAGCTCTCCGCTGCGCAGCAGTGCCAGACCCAGCCGGTAATGGGCTGCGGCATTCTCCGGCTCAGCGTCCACGACGGCCTGATAGAGTGGCGCCAACTCCTTGGGTTGCTTGGTTTCGCGCTCCTTGGCGATGGCCTTGGCCAGCGCGGGGCTGATGTCTTCCTTGATGTTGGCCTCGGCAGCAGGCGTGCCCTTTTCGGAGGGCTGCGCTTCGTCAGCGGGAGCTTCTTCCTGCGGCAGTGCCGCATTGGGGTCTGCCGGGCGGAGAACTTTGTCCGCCTTCATAGGCACTATGACCCGGGCCTTGAAATCAGGTTCGTCTACCGTGAGAGGCGAGTGCTCCCCAGTCTTGGCTGCCTGCTCCTCAGGGTTGGTTCGTGGCGGCGTTTTCGGCTCAGGCGCGGGAGCATCCGGCACGACGACCTCGGCCTGCGCCGCCGCACAGGGCAACGGGAGCGTGCCGGTGGCGGCGAGGAAGAGCCCAATTAGCCACAGAGGACACAGAGAACACAGAGGGGATTTTGGATATTGTATTCTGGATATTCGATTGCACCGCCGGACGTGCCGGAATTGAAAATCGAAAATCGAAAATCCAAAATTCATTCTCTGTGTCCTCATGTGTATTCTGTGGCAAGAAGTCCTTGCAGGGGCGTTCACTGTTGTTTCAGGTACTCATGGAACTCCTGCTCCAGAGTAGCGTTGTCCATGCCGAGGTAGTCGTTGAGGCTGGCGTTCTTGACGCCCTTGTAGGAATCGTAAACGAACTCCTGAAAATCGAGTGCGTAGGCGCCGTCCTTGGTATCCATCAGGAAACGGCAGAACGCGCTGATGGCCTCGCTGTTGCCCGGCATCAACGGGTTCCAGAACCCGCCGGCGTCCAATGTGAACAAGGTCGCCAGGGGCGGCAGGGTGCCTTGCTGCAGCATCTCGGCGGCCTTGCCTACAGCGGGGTGCTTGTGGCCCACGGGCAAGCTGAAATGGCCGGCGTCGTCCGGCAGAGCGTACTGCACGGACCCGCAGACGCTGGTCCCGATCCAGGCCTTGGGATTGCCGGCAGGGGCCTGCGTGTACTCGCTGAGTATCTGGCTGGCCACCTGGTTCTGTCTGAAGAGCGTGCGGAAGGGCTCCGGCGCGGCCTGGTTGAAGTACGAAGCATGCGTGGTTGCGGAGTAAATGCCGGGCAGGAGCAAGAGTATGATCTGGACTGCCAACTGGTTTTTGAACTCCTTCTTTATCACCGCATCGTAATCCGGCTTCTCGCCGAAGAAGTGGACCAGCATCTTTTTAGGCAGAGGCTGCGTGAACTGCATCTGCGGCGAGCGTCTCTCACGCATGAAGAAATCCAGATACTCGCGGTTGCAGGCCTGGCGCAAGCCGTCGAGCTCCGCGGCAACCTGGACGCTTATTTTGCGCGGCGCCGTGGAGACCAGGTTGAAGTGCTGGGTCTCAATGGTCCACGGCTTGGCGGTGTCCTTATGCAGCTTGTCAGCTTCGTCAATCGGCATCCATCTGCCGTTCTCACACCACTCACCTTTCTTGGCGCGCTCCGCCAAAGCCCCCTGCACCCACCCCATGTCAGGGACGTAGACGTTCCCTTTCTGGATTTGCTGGGCTGCGAAAGCGTCTTTCCATTCCGTGCCGACGAGCACCTGTCCCAGCGCCTGGCGCGCCACGGCGTTGTTGGGGTCGCTGTCCAGGGCCTGCATGACCAACCCCAAGGCTGTTCTGGGCAGAGAGGCGCGATGATACGTAGCCGCCAGGTTGGCCAGGGCTGCGGCACGAGCCGTGCGCGCGGCCTTCAGGCGAGTGGCCAGTTCCTTCTGCTTGGCCTCATCCAGCGCGGCGGGCGCGGCAATGGCCTCCAGGCTCTTTTTCAACGCGGGCGAAGCAGAATTCTTTTCATTGAGACCGTCCATCTCCGCCAGCAGTTTGCCGGCCTCATCCTTGGCCTGCAAGCCGATCAGCCACTGGCAGACGCTGCCCAGTGCAGCCAGGTACGGTTCGTTGCTGCGCTTCAGCGCCTCAGGCAAATCCCTCAGTGCGGACATACGTGTTTGCCGCTCGGCGGTGCGGCGCTGGCTCATCTCGCCCCCGGGAGCCGAACCAGGGAGCAGCAGGCACAAGGCAATAAGCGCGGCTGTGCGGGTCATTCGTTTTCCTTCTCCCTGCCTATTCTATGGGCTCTCCGCGGAATGAACAGACCCAAATCCGGTTTTCCTGGGAGCGCCGGCGTCCCGCCGGCCTTGGTGGAGTTGTAGACAGATGCGGCCCTCTCCCGCCGGCCACCAGATCACGTAAGTCCGCAATTTGCGTGCGTTTTGGCAGAAAATGGCATTCGAATGGCATTCGAATGGCATACGAATGGCATACGAATGGCATACGATTGGGATGTGTTTGGGACGTGTTTGGCGTGAAGAAAACAATATATTTGTGAGCCAACGATATAATAGATGCTTAGCGCCTGCAGGTTGGGCACTACCAAAGCGAAAAATCTCTTTGGTAATTTTACTATTCTTACTACTGGCGTGGGGCGGGTTGGCAACCCGCCCTGCACTGCCAAAACGCAAAATCCCTTTGGTAAATTTACTATTCTTACTACTGGCAGCGCGGAACGGCTCTGCCCCTGCCCCTTGGGCGCTACCAAAATGCAAAATCTCTTTGGTAATTTTACTATTCTTACTACTGGCGGGGCCTAATGGGGTAGGACAGCCTTTCCAGGCTGTCCGGACAGGCTGGAAAGCCTGTCCTACCGCTGCCTCATTTCGGCAGTGGCGCGCGCACCCATAGTACTCATAGGAAAAATTGGAGCGGTGCGACCGCTTGCTCACGCGCGCGGCTCGCAACCCTCCCGCACCACGCACCACTCTTCCCGTTCCACGCTCTCTCATGCCAGCCCATCCTCACTGGTGCGCACGTTCACTAAGAGTATCACAGTGCCACCAGGATGTCAAGAACAAAACCAAAGAAAAAATGTACGATGGTGCCATCATTCGCTGTTAACCACTGAGAGCAGCAGGACTTAGGCTCTTCAAAAAAAATCGAAAATCGAAAATCCAAAATCGAAAACTCTTCGGTCCTACTTGCGCTCGTCAAGCCATTTCCTGGCAGCCGCGCGAATGGAGTCAAGCAACTCCTGCTCCTGCGGGGTGGCCTGCACAGGCATCCCCCGTGCGAGGCTGACGGACAAGATGCGGAAGAAGTCCATCTCTTTCTGCAATGTCCCGTGGTCGTCAAAAGTCCCGCGGCCGTCAAATGTCCCGTGGTCGCCAATAAGAACGGAAAGATTCCATGCGGCGGCGCAACAGCAATTCCGGTCAGCGTCATCGAGAATAGGCAAGAGAGATTGAGCAAGCCGTTTAGCCAGGGCAGAGTCGCGGGACTCGCAGTCGTGGAAGGCCAAAGAGGATGAGCCAAGATGCTTGTGCATCTCTTGACGTACGGAAGGATCGGGGCTTTCAAGGCAGGCGGCGAAGATCGCGAGCCGCACGTTCAGGTCGCGGATATTTGCGACCGTCCCAATGGCCTGTTGCCTGCGCAAGGGATCGCTGTCTGCCAGGAATTCAGCCCAAACCCCTGGCACGTCCTTGGGCGGCAGTATCCAGGCGAGGACACACAATGCGACGCCACGATTTGCGGAGTCCTTCCTGCAAAAGCCGGCGAGTTCCGGCAGAAACTCGGGACGGTCGCGCAGGCCCCACAACAGGCCCCTCATGAAGTCAAAAGGCGGCGGCAACCGTGTTGCGGCCTGATCGAGAAAGTGTCGAATGCGCTCCGCTGTCCCGTACTTGCTCATCATCCAGCCTGCCCACCCTCGCAGGTCCTGCGACGTTCCAAAGGTCCTGCCCTGGCCAATCTGCTCGGCCAAGGGCAGCGCCGCCTGAGGGTCGCTGTGTTCCAGCCCCTCGAAGGCGCCGCTGCGCGTCAAGGGGTCGGATGAGTATACTTCGGCAAGCAGCCTGTTCTTTGAGACGCGCCCACTCTGGAGCGCGCAATGGTACGACCGGTTTGCTATCGCATGTGACGAAAGCGTCAGCGCCCCTGCTGCCGTGTCGGCCACAAAAACAGGAGTATTATCCAGGACCCAGTTTCTCCAAGTAGTGTGCTCCGCGTGTTGGCTATCCCACACAGCGCAGTACAAGAAGAGCGGGCTGGGCAGCAGCAGCGCAACGAGCAGCGCGGCGACGGCGCAGAACCAGATCAAACCGCGCTTCCAGTGGCTTCTTCCTTGGATGCCTTCTTTGGCGTCTCGCTTGGCCGCGCGGCGCACACGCCACCAGGCCACGGGCGCGGCGCCCAGGCACGCAATCACGCCCACGGACAGGAACACAATCACGCCTGTCTCCAAGGCCCATTCCAATTCCCATTGCCATGCGTATTGGTAGCGGCCGGAGAACGGGAACATCGGTAACACAAACCTGACGAAGTACGCAATAGCGCCGAGGAAAACTGTCTCCAGTCCGTCCAGGACCATGACGGCCCGGCACCAGCCATTGCGCTCGCCGCGCCGCCACGCCCGAATAGCCAGTGTGAGCGACCAGGTCAGGAGAACGCCGGTGGCGGAGAATGCCACGCCCAACCCCGGGCCGAAGGCTTCGTCCTCCGGTTGCAGGATAATGGCCAGCATGATGCTGGCGCAGCCTGCCAGCGTCCCCAGGCCGTTCACCAACACGGCATCGCGCGTGCCGCCAAGGTTCCGATTCGACCAGAACGAGGCCATGCGTGCATTGTCGCACATTTCGCTGAATTGTGCGCCCGATAAATCGGGACAATTTTGGAGTGCGGCGGCTTGCCGCCGTCTTTTCAAAGCAGCGCCAAGGCGCCGCACTCCAAAGGCGCTCGCAGCTTGTGCTTGACGCAGTGTCAGGGTTCGCAGACAGTGCCCTCGAAGGACGCCGCGAATACGGCTACGGCCGTAGCTGGCCACCAATCGTACGAACCAGTGAAATCATGCTGATTCCCTATGCAGAGCGCGTTGAGGCAAATATCCGCAAACTGCGTGACTACTGCCTGGATCCAAGGCACCCTGAGGGCAAGCACAAGGCGCGCTTGTTTGCAGCGGCTCTGGGCATGACTGCGACCGATGCGGAGGCTCTGCGCGGCATCCTTTTACAGGCTGTCAAGACACACGACGCCCAGTTGGCGGGACGCGATCAATATGGCCAACGCTACACAGTTGACTTCACGCTTGAATGGCACGGCAAACGGGCTATCATCCGCAGTGGCTGGGTTATCGAACATGGCTCAGATACGCCCAGGCTAACCAGTTGCTACCCGTTGTGAGGTGGCGAGGCGGCGCATGACAAACCCTATTGGCTTGCTTGACGTAGTGGCCCTCACGGTTGACCTGCCCGAACACCACCTCTGGCGCGGGCAAGTGGGCACTGTGGTTGAAATCCTGGCGGGTGGCGCGGCTTATGAGGTCGAGTTCAGTGACCTTAACGGACGCACCTACGGCTCGCTGGGCTTGCGCCCAGACCAGCTCATGGTCTTGCACTACGAACGGCTGAACGTGGATTCGATACCTCTCGCGCAAACTGCATAGAACAAGAACGGGCGGGTGGAAGTTGAAGCCCAATCGAGTTGCCGCGTGGCCCTTCGTCTACTTTTTCTCCTCTTTGCCCTGAATCGCAAACAGGTACTTGTTCGAGATCACGTACAGGACGCCGTTTGCGGCTATGGGCGTGTTCAGGACGGGCGAATGCAGGTCCACCTTGTGCAGGATCTTGGGCTCCTTGCCCGCCGCCAGCACCCAGAGCCAGCCGGTCTTGTTGCCCACGAAGATCTTGCCGTCGGCGTAGAAGGTCGAGCCCCACATCTCGGGGCCGAGTTCCTGGGTCCAGTAACACTGGCCGGTTTCAGGGTCGAGGCAATGGATCGTGCCCTTGAGGTCCGCCACGTACAGCAAGCCGTCCGCGATGGAGACCGTCGAAAGGCTGCGGTGAATTTTCCGGTACTCCCAGACCCTGCCTTTGTCCGTAATGTCGCCTGTCAGAGTGGCGTCAATGCAGGACAGGCAGCCGGGCGGGTCCACGCCATGCCGCGGATCCTGCCCGACGGTGACATACACGCGGTTCTTGTAGAACGTCGGCGTGCCGTTGATCTCGCTGGCGCTGACCGGGCTGGGGTACTTGGCTTCCGCGCGCGTCTTGAACCTGGCCTTGGGCGGGCTGCAATCGTACCACCAGACCTTCTTCAGCACGCCCACTCCTCCGCCCGCGGGGCGCGCCGGCACGGGGTCAAAAGCGTAACAGACGCCGTCGGGTCCGCCGAAGAAGAGGAGTTCGCGGTCCCCCACTTTGCCCAGCGAGGGCGAGGACCACGAGCCGTGCAAAATGCGCGGGCCGAGGTTCGCATCGTCCGTGGCGACAAGTTCGCCCGTGTTCTTGTTCAGCGCGATAAGCGTCGGCGCCTGGGGCGAGGGCACATTATGGTGGGACTTGTCCACGCCATTGGACGTGCAGGAATAAAGCAGGTCGCCGTGGATGAAGACCGAACAGTCGGAAGCGTCCTGGGGCCAGACAGCCAGCTCGTTCATCATGTCGTAGTGCCAGATCACGTCCGCGTCGGTCGGCTCCAGCACAAGCGGCTTGTCGGGATACGTGACATTGAAGATGCGCTTGGTGCCGGGCTTGACGTGGGCCACCTTGCCGTTGTCCTCAATGCCCGGCGCCAGTTCCTGCTTGAGCGGGGTGGCGAAGTAAATGCCTTCGTCCTTGAAGGGGCCGTCGTTGCCGTCGCTCAGGCCGTTAACGTCCAGGCAGACGACCTCGGTGCGATTGGTCACGACGTAGACGCGCTTGCCATCTACCGTCGGGGACGAACAGATGCCCAGGCTTTCAAAGTCCATGTTGTGGGAACCGTCCTGGGGATACTTGGGGACGGTGAAGTGCCAGAGGAACTTGCCCGTGGCCTCGTCGAAACATAGGAGCACGCCGCGGTTGCCCTTGTACTTCGGGTTCCGCGGCGGATCGTTGTTGGTGCCGACAAAAACTTTGCCGCCGGCCACGGTAGGATTGCCGCACGAGTCGTTGCCCAATTTGGCAATCCACTTGATGTTGTGGGCGCCGGAAAGATCGAAACCCGTGCCGGGTTTATAGGGTCCCGGATCGAACTGCGCGGGGATGCCTTTTTCGTCCGAGGCCATGTTGCGGCAGTCCGTGCCGCCCCACTGGGGCCAGTCGGCGGCCAGGACACAGACGGGGAGGACGAAGCTCACCACAGAGACACAGAGGCACAGAGAACGGATTTGATTATGGACTGAACGGCAACTCAATTTGCGATTCCGTTTCTTTCAAGAGTTCCGTCATTTCGGCGAAACCGTCGTCCCCACCGCCTCTTTCCCTCCGGCCGAGCGCAGCCGCGCCACTAGGGCCCATTCGCCGCCGCCTTGGGTGACTTTGCACAGCAGCGTGTTGGCGCCCTGCTTCAATTTCAGCTTCACCTTGTCCTGGCCTTCCTGGCACGCGCGGGTGGCGTTGTTGGCGTGCACCACCTGGCCATTCAGCCAGATCTTCACGCCGTCGTCGCTGCCGACTTCGAGCAGCACTTCCTGATCCATCTCGGAGGTAATGCCGGTCTTCAGGTAGGCGACGCGTTCGTTGCCGCCGATGAGTTTGTCCAGCTCGATAAGGTGTTTGCCCTTCTCCGGCTGCGCCCCGCGCCAGGCCACCTTTGAGGCGTCCGGCTTCTCCGGGTCAAAGACTATGTCGAAGAGTTCCGAGCAGCCTTTGCCCTCCTGGGTGTACGGCCCGGCCATCATCCAGGCCACGATGAAACCGTCCAGTTGCCCGGTGTTCTTCACCGCCTTGATGGCTTCCTCGGCGGCTTTCTTCAGTTGTTCGCTGGCGCCCGGCAGTTCGCGGATGGCTTCCAGCGTCGCTGGGGCCTTGTCGCCCAGGAAGAGCGCGCCCTGCCTGGCCATGCGGATCGCCGCGTTGGCGGCATCGTCGCCCAGCGTCCGGTCTTCGAAATAGCCCCGCAGGAGCGCCAGGGCCTCGGGCGTCATCAGGTCCGCGGTCCCAGCAAGGGCCTGCTTCTTCTCCTCGGGCCGCTTGGCGGTTTCGAGCACCTGCTTGTAGATGTCGAGCCGTTCGCCTGCCGGCCTCTCCTTTACGCCGGCAAGGCGCAAGCAGCCGCGCATGGCCAGCACCGCATAGTTCTCTTTGGCGGTCGTCTTGGCCAGTTCCACGAGGTACGGGACGGCGGCGCTTTCAGGCCAATCGGTCAGCGCGCGGGCAGCGGCCTCGCTGACTTCCGCATCCTTGTCATCCAGGGCCTTGCGCACCGCTGCGAGGCAGGCGTCAGTCTTGATGCGGGTCAGGATGCGCAGCAGCGCGCAACGCGCCGCCGCGGTCTTGGCTTTGTCCAGAGCGGGCAGCGCCCCCAGGGCGCAAGCCTCCTTGTCCGTGGCGCGGGAAGCGATGGCAGTGGCGGCGGCCTCCAGTGCGCCCCTCAAGTTGGCGTCCTCAGTGGCGGCCAGGTTCGCGGCCACCGCGGCCATCTCCGCCGCTGTGCCCAGGATCTCGATGGACTTGACCGCCTCAATTGCCGCCGCGGCGTCGTTGCCGTTCATCAGCTTCAACAGGGCGGGCAGCGCCGCCTCGACGTGGCGCGTGGCGAAAACGCCCAGGATCACAGCGCGCTCGGGCGGCGGCGCGGCATCGAGCATTTTGCTGAGCGCTTCGTTGACGGCGGCTTTGCCCAGCTTGTCCAGCACGCTGCGCGCGGACTTGGTTTCGGGACTTTCCGGCTTCTGGGCGGCCAGTTTGACCAGCATCTCGACGTCAGCGCCTTCGCCGTGCGTGGCCAGGCCGTCCAGCGCGGCCACACGCAGTTTCTCTTCTTTGCTGTCTTGGAGTATCTTAAGCAGGCCGGCGCGCGCCGCGACTTCCGGCATGCCGCCGAGCACGCCCAGCAGGGCTTCCTGGGCCTGGGGTTTCAGGCCGGGCAATTGGGTCGCGACCGCATCCTTCAGTTCCTTGTCCGCAGAACCGCAATAAGCGGCCAGGGTCGCGTTGCGCAGGCCCGCGTCCTCGCCGTCCAGCATGCGTTCGATGAGCTTGGCGGCCTCGGGGCGCTCCAGCGCGGCGATCAAGCCGCGCAGGGCCGCAATGCGGGCCGCCGGCGCGGGCGGATTGTCGAGGAGCGTCTTGTAAATGGCAGCGGCCTTGTCGCCCTTGCCGGTTGCGGCAAGACGGCCGGCGCAGGCGACGCGCGCCTTGGCGACGGCGCGCTTCAGGGCTTCCGGCGCGCGGGGCGCGGCCTCGTCCAGGATTTGCGCGGCTTCCGGAGTGCCGATCGCTCCCAGCGCGTTCAGCGCGGCTTCGGCCACAACCGGATCCGCTTCGCCCGCCAGTTTCCCCAGTGCGGGCACAGCTTCCGCGTCGCGCTTGGCGCCCAGGGAACTGACCACGCCCGCCAGTTGCTTGCCCTTGGCACTGCCCAGCGCTTTGCGCAGGGCCTCGAGGGCTTCCTTGGCGGGCAGCGCCTCCAGGGCCATGCGCGCGCTGTGCGCAAGCTGCTCATGCCCCAGGTATTCCGCGATGTCGGGCACGCATTTCGCGGAGCCGGCAATGCTCAGGTAGCGCAGGATGAACCGTTTGCCGTCCACGGTGGCGTCCGGAGCTTTGAGCGCCGCCAGCAGCTTGGCCTCGATGTCCCCGTACTGTTCGGGCGGCGTACTGCGGATTTCAGCCTCGACCGCGGCCAGGGCCTCGCGGCCCTTGGCGAATTCGAACTTGGCCGCCTCCGTGTAATCCGCCGCGCCTGCTTGGAGCCACGTGGCCCCCAGCAAGGCTGGCAGGATCAAACCGGCAAGCCGGTAACAGTGTCTCATGTCTTAACTCCAATGTGCTTCAGAATTGCCCCTGCTGTTGCTCTTGCACCTCGTTCTTGTACAAGTCCTTCTTTTCCGTGATGCCCCACACAATGACCTCTTTGCTGTCCTGGGAAATCAGAACGTTGCCGTGGTCCTTCGTGTACAGGATCACGGACAACTGGCCCTTGGGAGGGAGCATCGCCAGCCGGCCATTGTCACCTTGCCAACAGTACCGGGCGACGCTGTTCCAAACACTCCTGCCCAATTCATACACGCCCAGGTCCGCCAGGCGTTGCGCCTTGTCCACCTGCGTGAGCGCCTGGTATTCGTCCGGGTTGAACCTGAGCAGGGCCGCGCTAACCTGGCCACCGAGCTTGTAAGTCTTGTGCGCGAATGAGAACGTGCCCTCGCCCAGCAGGACCGCGCCCGTCACCCCCTTCTCGCTGTCTACCATGACCAGGCGCACGTCCTTAAATTCCATTTCAAAGCCCGCCCTCTGGAACTTGAAATTCTGATTCTGGTAGACCTCGCTTTGTTTCAGCAGCACGGGGTACAGCGGCGGGTGGTCCTCCGCCCACGCCGCAAAGCAGAAGATTACCGCCAACACTGCCTTCTTCATGACATCTCTCCTATGCCTTGGTGGTGGTAGGACAGCCTTTCCAGGCTGTCCGGACAGGCTGGAAAGCCTGTCCTACCAATTCACTAAAGCCGCCACGGCTCGCGCTTGGCCCGGCCCAGCAGGGCATTGGCGCTGGGGTCGCCGAGGACTTCTTCCTTGTCCGGGTCCCAGCGCAGCTTGCGGCCCACGAGCATGGACACCAGCCCCACGTGGCCCAGGCTGGCGGAACGGTGCGCCACTTCCGCGGGGGTGATGGTCAGGCGCCGGGTCTTCACGCACTCGAGGAAATTGCCCCAGTGGTCGTTGGAGCGGTACAGGTTGATCTCGTCCGGGCGGATGGTGTCTTTGGCCAGACTCTTGGGCTCCGTCTCGAAGCGTCCGCGGTCCACAAACACCCAGCCCTTGTCGCCGATCCAGCGCGCGCCCATGCCCTTCTGCAACTGCTTGTCATTGGCGATGATCATGGTGACGCCGCCGGCGAACTTGGCGGTGATCTTGTAGGTCGTGGCCGCGGTCCAGAGGCCCTTGGTGGGGAACTCGCCCTTGCCTTCGAACTCAATCGGCCCGGTGTATTCGGTGCCCAAACCCCACTGGGCGATGTCGCCGTGATGGCCGATCCAGTCCATCAGTTGGCCCCCGCCGTAGTCGAGCTGCCAGCGCCAGTGCCAGTGCGTGCGGTCGGGCGAATACGGCGCCCAAGGGGCTGAGCCGATCCAGAAATCGTAGTCGAGGTCCTTCGGCGGTTCGCAGAACTTCTCGCTCCCGCCCGGGCTGCCCGTGGGCAGGCCGACCTCAACGGTGTGCACTGTGCCGATGCGCCCGTTGCGCACCAGCTCGCAGGCGCGGCGGAAATCGCCGCCGGAGCGCTGCCAACTGCCCGTTTGCCAGACGCGCCCGTACTGCTTGACGGCCTCGCACATCGCGCGGCCTTCGCGCAGGTCGTGGGAGAAAGGCTTCTCGCCGTAAATGTCCTTGCCGGACTTGGCCGCCGTGATCGCCGGGATGGCGTGCCAGTGGTCCGGCGTGCCCAGCGAGATCGTGTCAATGTCGTCGCGCGCGAGCAGCTCGCGGAAATCGCCGTAGACCTGGCAGTCCTTGTTCTTGTAGCGGCCGTCCACGGCATTCTTGGCATTGTTGGCGTGCTGCTTGTCCACGTCCGAGACCGCCAGGATCTGGCAGTCCCCGTGGCCCAGGAAGTTGCCCATGTTGCTCGATCCCTGGCCGCCGACCCCGACGCAACCCATAGTGATGCGGTTGCTGGGCGAGGGCCTGTCGCCGGCACCCAGCGCGGACGCGGGGATGATTGCGGGAAAAGCCAGGGCGGCCGTGGCTGCCGCACCCCGGCCCAGGAATTGACGACGGTTCAACACGTTCTTCTTAGCCATGGAACAATCTCCTCTTTCGGCACCACTATCCTGCCAGCGCGGGTGCATGTCGCTGAATGTAGCGCAGACTTCCAGTCTGCTGTATCGCGGGCTTCCAGCCCGCAGAACGTCCCTTGGCTCTCTGGACGCTCAGTGCAATGCAGGCCCTGCCGACTGGAAGTCGGCGATACAGCAGGCTGGAAGCCTGCGCTACAACCACAGCCCGCACCCAGCGACATGCACCCTACCAGTGGAAGCCGGCGCTGTTATACTTGGAATACACCGCAGCGCCAGTAAGCTGAGGTGCGTTCTGGTTCGAGAGGAGCACGGCATGATCCGACTGATAGAGGCGCTCAACTTCAGATGTCTGCGCTATGTGCGGCAGCCCTTGGGGCCGTTCCACATACTGGTTGGACCCAATGCGAGCGGCAAGACGACGTTCCTGGACGTGGTGGCTTTTCTAGGGCGCATGGTTTCGGACGGGCTTGAGGCGGCGGTGGGCGAACGGACGAAGAATTTTTATGACCTGGTGTGGGGGAGGGAGGGGCAGGGGTTTGAGCTGGCGATTGAGGTGGCCATTCCCGAAAAACTCCCGAGCAGGTTGAGAAAAAGGGATTTCGACACCATTAGATACGAGGTCCGTTTCGGTATCCTGCCTGAAACAGGCGAGGTAGCAATACTCGAAGAGAACGTGCGGCTAATGGCATGGGAAAACGAGAAAAGTTCCCAACGCGCGGCGTTCCCCGCAAATGGCAGCATACTCAAGACGCCGCCTGCGAAGCGCAAACTTGGTATGTTGGAGATTCTAAGTAGAGGAGTTGACGGGAGATTGCGTGTCACAGTTGCGGGCGAAGAGAAACAGGTCTCCCACTTTTTTGTGAAGCGACGAGGGAAGTCTGCACTCACCTATTTCGCCTTGGATGATGAACTTTTTCCTGAATTATGTTGGCTGAAAACCACTTTGACGGAGGAAATCCAAAGCCTTGTTCTAAACAGCCTGTCTATCCGCAACCCCAGCCCACCGGGGCAGAACGGCAGCTTCAAGCCCGATGGCTCGAACCTGCCCTGGGTTGTGGAGAACTTGCGCAAGAAGTCGCCAAAGCAGTTCAAAGATTGGCTCAGGCACATTCAGAGCGAGCTACCGGACATTGAGGACATCAAGACCATCGAGAAGCCCGAGGACCGCCACCGCTATCTCTGGGTCTGCTATCGCGGTGGTCTTAAGGTGCCTGCTTGGATGGTTTCAGACGGAACGTTGCGCTTGCTTGCATTAACGCTGCTTGCCTACCTCCCTGATCTGAGCGGCGTCTGCCTTATCGAGGAGCCAGAGAACGGCATTCATCCGGGTGCGATTGAGACAGCATACATGTCGCTGTCGTCCGTCTACGATGCGCAGATACTCCTGGCAACTCACTCTCCGGTCATCGTGAGCCTGGCGGAGGCGGACAAGGTCCTGTGCTTCAAGAAAACGGAGAGCGGCGCTACTGACATCGTGCTCGGCAGCGAACACCCCGAACTAAGCGATTGGAAAGGCGAGCCCAACCTGAGCGTGCTCTTTGCCAGCGGAGTATTGGGATGAACGCTGGGGCTGAGAGGCGCGATCTGGTTGTGCTCGTGGCCGATGGAACCATGGGCGTGACCGTCACTGGTCTGTTGTCGAGGCCGAAAGCTCTCGGTATCAGGCCTGTCTTGCAGGTATTACGTATCCACCCCGAGCGCGACCCAGGGTGCCGCAAGAGGGGGGTGGCTTTCCTGAATCCATTCAGGGACAGATACCAGCACGCCCTTCTGATGTTCGACCGGGAAGGGTGCGGCGAGGGGCGTGCCTCGGCGCCGGCGCTCGAAATTGAGATTGAGGAGGAATTGTCCAGGAATGGCTGGGACCAGCGTGCAGCCGTGATCGTCATTGATCCGGAGTTGGAAATATGGGTTTGGAGTGATTCACCCCACGTGGACACTGAGCTTGGCTGGGGAGGACGGCAGCCGAGCCTTCGAGATTGGCTCGTTCAACAAGGCAAGCTGAAACCCGGTGCGACCAAACCTGTCCGTCCCAAGGAGGCACTACTGGCTGCCCTGCGGCACGTTAAGAAGGAACCCTCGAAAGCCTTGTACCACTCTCTAGCCGAGAAGGTCAGCCTGGCCAGATGCACTGACCGCGCTTTCCTCAAGTTGAAGACGACGCTGAAGGGTTGGTTCGGAACAGCACCCCCTCAGTAAACAGGGTCTTTCACCAGGCCGGACTGCTGCACCGCAAACGCAAACCCGTACCTCTCTGTTACGTTGCCGACAAGCTGCACGAACCAGGGCGGCGCGGCAGGCGACACATACACTCGTTCAACCAGCTTCCTGAGATTGACCGGGACTGTCTTGCCGCTCTCCTGGTTCTGCTTGCCGATTTCGAGCTCGCCGCCGTTGAACGGCAAGTCCTGCACCAGCGCGCGCAGTTCGCGTTCATGCTGAAAGGACTTCCGCTTGTGCACGAAGGGCCAGAAAGCGTTGCCCTCAGGCTGCCATTCTCTCTTGTAGTCAATGTACTGCACCACGCCCGCCTGGGCGTTCTCCGGCAGGCAGTTTTGCAGCCGGGTGTAAGTGGAGCGGAGAGCCACCGTTTCCGCGGTGTGGCCGTACAGCTTCCAGAAGGCGGCCGACTCATGCTCGCAGATGTGCCAGGAGTTCACGTAGGTCCACTGCGTCATCCACTTGACCAGGCGCTCTTTCTGTTCGAGGAACGCGGCCCGCGGGTTGGCCGTCTCTTTGGCGCTCCCAGGCTGGGGGCTGGAGCCCTCGGGGTGCGAAACGCCTTCGTAGGGATCGCCCAAGCGGTCGGCCCTGGAGAAGAAGAGGCCCTCGTACTCCAGAAAAGAAACGTACTTCGTGAAGTCCAGGTACTGCCAGATCGGGGCCTCCGGGTTCGAGGGCGGCTGAAAGCAGGGATGACTTTTATGTGCCGGCAACTGCCTTGTCCTCCTCTAGGCCGCACCATTCACCACAGAGACACAGAGACACAGAGAAGAGATTTTGGATTTTGGATTGCCGAAACATGATGAACCGTCCAGTTCCTTTCCTTCTCTGTGTCTCTGTGTCTCTGTGGTGAATGCTCCGGGTTAGGCCGAGTGGACCGGCGCGGGGCCGCCGCACGGCGTGGTCCGGGCCTGCAAAGCGCGGCCCAGTTCGGCGATCAGGTTTGCGTCCGGCGGCGCGTAGGGGCGGAACTTTTCTATGGCGCCATTCTGCGCGGTGAAGAGGAGCGCGTTGTAGAGGCCCAGGCGGTTGGCGGAGGGCGAGTCAATGAGTTCCGCGGAATCGTTGGCGCTCATCTGGAACAGGACGCGCATCTCGAATTCGCGGAGCGTCTTGCGGTTGATGCTGCGGTTCAGGTTGGGCAGCTTGTCGCACCAGACGATCGAGTGCAGGTTCTCATTCGGCCCTTC
>JBEKKG010000001.1:0-36643 GCA_050010835.1 Planctomycetota bacterium | reverse complement strand
CGGCTGCGGCTGACTGTGTAATCAAACACCACATGCGGATGAGTGTCGTCGCCGGTGTAAATCCAGAACCTTGCCGTCTGCGTCTTGCCGCTGCCGGGTTGCTGCACCCGCACCGGCGGTAGGGTCGAGATCTGGCGCGGTGGTATCCACGCGGGGAGTCGCCGTTGCCGGCTATCCCGCACCAGGCGATGATCCACCCAGTTGAAGTGGGGCGGAATGCGGCGCAGCCGCTCCCGGCACAACACTCGTTTGATTACTCCCATTGGCTGGTCTCCTCGCGCCTGCGGCTTGCCCTTGAATCTGCCGCCCCAGAAGTATCAGGCGGCGCGTGAAGGCCTCAATGTTCTCTTGTAACGGCACCCCGGTTAACTGGGCGATAAGTCCTAGCCACGCTGGGTTTTCCAGGGACAAGAAATCTTGCAACGCCAGGGCCTTCCCACGACCAAAATCCTGCCCTGTCGAGGAGAGTATACTTGGCAGAGGCGGCTGGGTGGACAATTGAGCGCAATTCAATCCCGGCGTATCTCCTTGAGGCAACAGTGGTTGTAAAATCAAGTGATCTTGTAACGCAACAGACCTCCTGCGCCGCCTGCGCCAATAGCCCGGATTATCCATACGCCAATCCTTAACGCGCCTCACGTTCGCCGGGCCTCTGAAGTAGGCCCGACCGTCCGTCGTGCGCAGCCAGCGGCGGTGACTGGCCCTCTTGCTGGCCGCTCTGCATTCAGCTCTCGTGCAGTACTCTTGGTGGTAAGCGTTGCGCGGGTCGGGTTCATACAACTGCCCGCAATGGTGGCATTTGCGTCTTCTTCCTCGCGGCATGGGTCACTCCAAAACAGAAGCGCCCACGTTGCTCCTCCCTGCGCGGCGCGCCCGAAGACAACCCAGCCTGAAGAAAACCGAAAAACGGCAAAAGAACACTTCTTAAATTGAACTCGTTGAAGAAAACGGAGCCGAAGAAGATTACACTTTCACACCGGCTGATTCATATACTTCCAGAACGGCGCTGAGAGCTACCTCGCCGGGGCAATAGATGAAACGGTATTCCAGGCCCAAGAGCGCCAACCTGACACGCCAATCGGCCGAGGTGGTGGACGCCCTCGCGGAAGCCAACGCCTATGACCCCGCGGCGCCTGCGCGCATTGGCCCTGCTGGACTTCCGTCAGAACCTCGTGGATATCTGGCGCGGTTCAAACTCGGCTGTGCGGCGCGAGATTCTGGATTGCGTGAGTTTGAACCGTCGTGTATCGGACGTAAGTCTAGTCCTGGAAAAGAGAAAGCCGTTCGACTTTCTCGCCGAACGGCCCTATTTGAAGAATGGTCGGGACAACAAGACGGCTATTGAACTTTTGCGGCGTTTTTGCGCCGGAATCAAGGGTGTTGGCTTGGAAGTGATGAATCTTCTGACATTTGCCTGACCTACGGCGGTGTAGGTGCAATCTCGCCTTCCAAGTGGATCGCTTCTTCCGAAAATAGTCCGAGTACAGTGATCTGCCTTAGAGCCGCTACGACATCTGCGGTGAAGAGAACAACGATCAGATCCTTCATAGCCCGTGTACAACACACGTAAAAGAGACGCCTTGTCCGTTCGACAGTCGTTTCATTGCCTTCGCGTCTGTTTGCCTCCTCCTTGGCTGACAGCGGCTTGATGCCTAGATACTTGTCGTAGGAGAATTGAACGTGGGTCCCTTCGTCGTCATCAAGGACAACAAGCACGCGATCAAATTCCGCTCCCTTGATGCCTTGCTGGGTCGAAAACGGGGAGTCATCGTTCACATATTTGTAGTAACCCCAGAACTGCGATGCCGGACACGCGAGGAACGCACTCATGGCCGACATTTCCTTGGCCAACTCCGCGCCGTCGTCCTCATCCGCCTGAGTATTTTCGTCATCCTCCGCCTCACTCGGGACCGGCAGGTTCAAATACGAGAGTACCCTTGGGTCGAGGACGATCAATCCCGTCGTATGAATATGACGGAGAACATCGGCATTCGTTGCAACTGACCCCGGCTCCATCATCTGTCGGAGGGTTTCAGTGATTCGGCGCAGTTCGCCAAGCCGTTCAGCTACGTTGACCCCTTTCAGGTTTTCGCGAGCCAGAAGTGGCGACTGGGTCCGTAGAACCTGAATCGCCTCAAACTTGTTGCCATTCTTGCTAGCGCTCGCAAACGGCAGGACAAAGTTGTTGAAGGGACGTACCGGCCACGCGGTGCCGTCGAGAAATCCGTTTTTGAACTTCTCAGGCGCCTTATCGTTTAATGCCGCATAAAGATCGCCGAAGCCCAGTCGTTTGGCAGCCATTCGGTGAACGATCACCAGTAGCTTAACGCCTTCAGCAGTCCTCCAAGCAGGATCATCATTTGTCCTTGAAGCCCACTCCCGCACCTGTTCGATCCTGTGATCTCGACGCTCGCTGATTGGAAGGATAAAGATGTGCGCGCTGCCCGGTACGCTCACCTGAGCATCCTCCGGTCCGATCATCCGGCCGCGCGTCTGAACAAGGCCATCTCCGTCTCGCCGGATGGCATTAGCGACGTTCAGCACGGACACAGGGCATCGAAAATTCTCTGGCTTCGTGATATTCACCCAATTGGGACCAGTCGGAATCGTACCGATCCCTGTCATATAGATGCGCTGCATCGGGTCGCCGAACAATCCGAGGCAGAACTTGTCTCCCAACTCATCATCCACCAACTTAAGGGCCAACACCACGTTCTCCATCGTGTCTTGACTCTCATCGACAAACACAAAAGGGTATTGCTGGACGAGAAGGCTCCGCATCAATGCGCGCTCGCCGATAAACTGCGGCACCATCTTTATGATGTCGTCGTGACCGAGGATGCCGTTCACGTAGTCGCTTCCTGTTCCATAGGTGAACGAACGACCCCGGCCAATTTGCGCTCGCTGCTGTTCATAGCGAACTATGTCGGCCTGATTCTTGTCGCGCGTGCGCTGCTGCACGCGAGGCCCGAAATTCGCCGCTGTTTCCCTTAGCTCCACGATCTTCTCATCAATTCGGGTGCCCACCCATGCTTTAATATCCGACTGAAATGACCGAACTAGCGACCACAGGAAGCTGTGAATGGTCGCGACATGGACGAGTGGATTGTTCCCCACATCCGCCCAAATCTCTCCAGCCGCTATTTCCGTGTAAGTGATGCACGCGACTTTCTGTCGGCGCAGCTTCAACTTCTCGCCGCGCTTTTTGAGAATCTCGGTTAGCCCCTTGATCAAGGATGTGGTCTTCCCTGATCCAGCTCCGGCGACCATCAGGAAGCTTCGGGGCGGCGATGCGTTCAGGCAACGGTATAGTTCCCGGTCTGCTTCGGTATCTGTTTGCTGAGCACGGCTGGTCATTCCACCGCCTCCGCGGCTACTGCCGCATCTCCGGCTTCGACAGCCATCGCAGGCTCGACTGTCTCTGGTGTAGGTGCGAGCAATTCAGGGCTGACCACGCTATCAAGCCAGTGCAAGCCTTCTTGTATGTAGCGCGGTACTTTCCAATGCTCAGGAATTTCAGTCAGAACACCCAAAGCAAATTTCGTCTTGTCAAAAGACTGCCCGCCGACTCGTTTGTGCAGGCCAGACGCCAGTTCACCGGGTGTCGTGTGGTTTCCGCGTAACTTCAGGCCGAGGTGTCGTTTATCCTCCGCCTGGCACCACTCCGCGTTTTCAAGTCCAAAGGCCTCTTCCAGAGTTCGTCCGCACAGGCTGGCTGTTGTGCCGTTCCAGGTCACGTCCGTCGGGACTTGATAGGTCACCCGGACTTTGAAGCCGTTGCCTCCTTCCGCCTCCTGATACTTGTGGTCTTCTGTCGCAGCAAGCAACTCCGCAATGGTCTGTTTCCCTGGTAGCCATTGAATGAGGGTCTGGTTTGAAGTTAGGGCGTCCAGTTCAGTTGGCAAGCAAGCAGTGCCGGATTTCTTCACAGGCGGCTGGTTTGATACGGCATTTGGGACCTCGAACTCGGTAACTTCACTTTCCTCTGCGGCAGCGGCGGGCTTTACGCTGTCCAAGTCGGTTATCACGAGAGTAATAAGACCGAGGAATTCGATCAGCGACTTGAACTTATGCGCAAAGGCTCCGCCTACCTCCAAAATCGACAGGCAGGCCGACCGCAGAGAAACGGTTTCCTTCTCAATCATCACAGGGAGAAGCAGCCGCTCGACATTGCCCTCGACAAGAATGGCTGCGTCCGCAAAGAAGAGGTCACAATGCGTTAGCTTTAAGTACTTTTGCAGAAAATCCCGTTCGTTTGGGTTGTTATTGTAAAATGCAGAAAGATTCAGAACGTCGGTCGTCTGCTCCCCACCAATGTTCTGTCGCCTGAAATATCGGATAGGCTGAAAACCACGTTCGTAGAGTATGTGAGGCGAGTGGGTCGTAATTACCATCTGACTCTGGAAAGCTCCGCCTTCGTCTTGGCTTGGTTTCACGAGTCCGAGGACGTTCCGAACGAACACCTGTTGGAGTTGTGCGTGCAGGTGTGCCTCTGGCTCTTCTATGAATATCAAGTGTAGTGGAGCGCGTTGCTCATTGTCCGCGATCCATCTGGCGTGAAAGTCGAGTATCTCTACGACCATGTAGATAAGATTCTTGAAACCGAGACCGTTGTACGTGTCGGGGAGCCGCAGCGCGTCCACACCATTGCCCAGAACATAATGAACACGAGTGTCCTGGCTACTCATGATCGTAGCCGGATTGAGAGCGGACTTAATCTCCAGTCGAGGATTGTGGAGGCCCGGATAACCGAGTTTGGAGAGACGATCAAGCGTTGTTTTGAAAACTTCGGCCAAGTGTTCATTCAAGCCTATCTCTGAATCAAATAGGGCTCTCAACGCGCTGTGGTCTTCTTGCCGTTGATCGAGGTTTCGCTTGTAGAACCTACTGAGGCGTCTCGACAGGTCTTCGGACCGCCCTGCGCCTGGTCCCGCGCTCGCTGCCGGGTCGGCCAGATGCCTTTGCGCGCTTAGGTTGTCAACCTTGACGAGGGACTTGAGGATCGCAGCGCCACCAGGCTCCGTACCAAGCGGCACAGCCTCATATCCTGCCCGAGGTGTGTAGGCGTCATCGAACTGAGCACGGTCGAGGACGTAATACTTGAACTCAAACTCGTTTAGGAGTTCGTTCTTAAGATAGTCAGTCAGGCTCTTGGGCCAGGGCACATACTTTTCGTTCTCCCGCCTGTCCAAGGCCGCTGCTTTCGTCAGAGCATCATCGCGGGCAGTGCGGAATGTTCCCAGAAGCTCAATGGGGTTGCGTGCTGCAAACTCGATCCGAATGCCGACTTGCGTTCCTTGCCACGCAGTGCTTGGCAACAGCGGGATTGCCAGGTACAGGTCGCTCGCCGCCACTGCGAACCATAGATCGAGGCTAATCGAAGGCAATTCCGCTTGTTCTCCAGGACGATTGTCGAACTCATCGAAATCTTTCCAGCATGCCGAGCTAAAATCGTACAGGGAGAATTTATCCTTCGTTCCCGATAAAAATGCATAAATGGCCTGCGTTGCCGATGTTTTCCCGCTGTTGTTTGATCCAACAAAGATTGAAATATCCGCAGCTAGCTCGATGTGGACATCCTTCAGTCGCCTGTAATTGCGAAGTCTGTATGAATGTAGATGCATTATTCATCGCTCCGGTTCATTTGAATTCACGAGACGCCAGTTCGACGATTTCCATGTCCACGCCTTGCCGGTGGACGGAGAACTGCTTCGCGGCGCGCAGGGCACCCAACGACGTAACCGTGCGGAACGGAAACAACGCAGGATGCCGTTCGATGTCCGCCACGGGTAACGACCTCTGGCCGCTACCGACAAGCTGGCTAATTCGCATCTGTCCCCTTTCCTTGCCCCGGTGCGCCGTCTTGAGGATTCATGGGGTCCGTCACGGTGTCACGTCCACCTCCGCCAGTCGTTTGCATTCCTTGTGGGTCATGTTTTTGCTTCCTTCCAGAGGCGCACAGTGAACCGCTCGTGTTCCTCGATCAGGTCGGGTTCGGTGCCGTTGTGGTTGCGCATTCCAGGGATGATTTTGTCCCGGATGCCCATGCCTCGGAAATCAACGTAGCGGTAATCCCGCATGATGTTCACGAGCGTCTGATTGCGGGCGTATCGAAGACCATACTTCATTGATTCAAGCGTGACGGTATTAGGGAGCCTGCCGGGGCTTTGAATCTCCAATCGGTCGGCGAACAGGGCGAGTGTGATGTCAGTCCCGATGATGCTGTAGTCGCGGTGAACAAGCGCGTTGACTATTGCCTCGCGAAGGACAACATCGGGATAAGCGGGCCGGTCCACGCGCTGACCAGCCTCCAAGTGCGCGGTGGGCTGCGTGTTGCGGCGGATAAAATCCAATGCCTGGTCGAGCAAGCCGGATTCGGTGATTACAACGGACTCGCCTTGTTTGCTCAGAAGCGGAAGCAGCGGCCCCTTCAAGTCCTGGTCCGCTTGGGCCGCATAGTCGGCGGTCGCGCCCGGATAGCACAGCGCACGGATGCCGGACTGAGGCAGGAATCGCTTGGGGTTCTTCCCGAAGAGCAACATCCCGTCAACGGCGGGCAGCATCTGTCCGGCAGATTCGACCATCAGGTCGAGGTTGCGCAACAGCGTGGTCCAGCCTTGGCTGTCTTCATCCGCTGGCACGGAGCCATTGAGCACCCGGATGAAGTAGTCCCGCAGACGGCGACTGTCGAGATCATCGAGCGACGCGCCGGGCACAGGCTTGAGGCCATACCGAACGTGTCCGCCTGCCTGGAACATCCGCTCCAACTCCTCGCGGCTAGCCTCGCGGCACGTGCTTCCAACCCGCACATAGTACGTGCGGCGGTCGTTGTGGACCCTCGCATACGGCTTGTCGGGGCCAAGGGGCACACGAACGGCGAGAATATCCTTGCCCGGCTCAATCTCCTTGGCCCACGAAAGGAACGGAATCACCGGGGGAGTGATCTTCACGCGGCAAAGCTCGCTCACCCACTCCTCAAGCCGCTCGCGAGTGGTCCCCGAGATCGTGCCGTCATCTTCGACACCGAGCAAGACGGTCCCGCCGTCGAGGTTCAGGAACGCAACAAGCTCCTTGGCCAGATCGTGATTTGTCACGTCATCGCGCTTGAACTCGACGCCTGAGTCCTCGCCGCTTGTGAGCATTTCCATGACTTCCTGACGATGCATTGTTCACCTCAGAATCCGTATTTGAGCCTTCGCATTTCAAATGCTTCTCGACCGCCTTCAAGGATTTCTTCGACGAGTTCTCGCACTTGCTTGGAGTCGATTGAACCCATGTACTCCGCCGGAACCTTGGCCGTGCCATGCTCGGCCTCGCCTTGGGCCTTGAGGCCCAGAATCAGTTCCGCGTCTCCAAGGACCGGAATGTTGGCGTTGTGCGTGGAAAAGACGAATTGACGGCGACGCTTCTCATCACGCATCCGGGGTACAACCCCCTCGGTGATGAAGCGGTTGTCCAGGTCGTCTTCGGGCTGGTCAACGATCAGGGGCGAATCGGACTCCAGCAACAGCAGCAGCAGAACAGCCGTGGCCTTCTGCCCCGTGGACAGTTCGTTCAATGCCTGCCAGGCCGGGGGCGATCCGAGCGGCGCAGTATTGAGTTTGATGGTTGTGGCGGCAGGCAGTTCCAACTCCTCGATCTGCATGAGAACGTCCGGCGAAGCCTTCGTCAGGCGATCCGCCTGGGCTGGTGGAATGCCAAAGGCTCTGGCGACAGCGGTTGGCCCCTCTTGGCACGCTTTAACCAGAGCGGGAAGGGACAAGTCTGGCGTGTTACTCAGAGCAACGATGGCCTCTGACAACCGGCCCCCGACCTTGTTGCGCAACACTTCCGCAAGCGGCTCCCGGTCACCAGCGGCGGTAACTTGAACATCAACGCGGTCACGCAGCTTCTTGCTTACCCGCTTTGCGGCACGGTCTAACGCCCGCACCTCCTCGGCCTTGATGTCCTCCCATTGAGTGAGTAGTTCACGGCGACGCGCCGCGTGCTCCTTCTGCGTGCGCTGCAAAATGGCCTTCCGTTCGCGGAGGGGCCGAAGCTCCTCGATCTGTCGGCGAAGACGGATAAATTCCTCGCCGTCCACGCGCGATTTCTGAAGCTCGCGAAGAATCTTCTCGTACGCCGCCTGCACTTCCTTCTTCCTGGCATCCCATTGTTTGCGGACTTCGACCATGCAGGAATCCACTTTTTGGATTGCCTCTTCCAGCACACGTGCTGCTTGCTCAACGTCACGGCCAAGCTGGTCGAGAACACTGGATGCGCCTGCGAGAATTGCCTTCCCAGGCAACTCCTCCAAGGCTTTCGGTGAAAGAAAGGCACCGTCAATTGGCAGTTCACGCCGTAAGTTGGCCAAGCATTCACGGAAGGGCTTAATCCGTTCGCTCACCGTGTTGAGGACTCGCTCCTCTCGGACAATGAGGCTCTGCTCCCGGAGTCGATTCTCCAGTCCTGAGTCCTGGAACCGCTTGAGCGTTTCCTCAAGGCCGGGCAACGCGGCAAGCCGTTCCTCGATCTGTGTGAGTTCCGCTTGCACGTCGAGGACAGTGCGGCGGTTCTTCTCCAGTTCCCTGCGAAGCTCTGACTTCCGCCTATCAGCCGACTCGTCCCGTTCGACGAAGCGATCAAGCAGTCGAGTCAGTTTCTCCGGGCTTCGCGTCACTTCGGAAATCTCATGCTGCCCGTAGACCTCGACGCGCGGCAGCACGTCCTGTGGAAGCAGATTGGATACCTCGCCGGTGTCAGTGCGAACGACCGGCGGGTTGGGTATCGTCCGCTCGATTAGGTACTCCTGCTTCGACGGCCGATATGAGCGGACTAGCAGGGAAACCTTCGTGCCGCTCCTCAAGACGTACCTGATAATGCCTTCGTGGGCCTTCCGTGCATCGTCCCCGATAGTATCCAAACCGAGAATGTACCGCAGGCTCTCGATGATCGTGGACTTGCCAGTGCCACGGCCGCCAACGAGAACATTCAGGTTCGTATTGAAATGGATCATGGTTCCGTCAAGGAAGCCGCCTTCCCATGACATGGCCACCAGTTCAGAATGCTCCTCGGGAACCGGATCGCTGTTCAGGCGGATTCTGGAGTCGGGATCAAGGAAGGCTTGGCGGAGTCCCTCGATACTGACTTCCGACATCTTGATCCAGCAGCTTGCCGACGGGTCGGCAAGATCATCGGGAGTTGCCACGTCCTTGGCGTTCAGGACGGCTATCGGGAGACCATCGCTTGCTCCGGGCCGCCTGTGATAGTCCAAGTTCTTGTTCAGGACGATCTGCCGAACATCCTGCAAGAGGTCGTCTATCTTGCCGGGAATCTGGATCGCCATCAGGTTCTGATCACGCCACGCCTTTATCCTGGCTTGGCCGTCCAGCACCTTGAAGAGGCCGCTGGCATTTGTCGAATGTGCGGCGATTGCGATCCCTCCCTGCTCGCGAACGATACGGAGCATGTCGGTGAAGGTGGTGTTCGCCAGATCAGCGGAAGGCCCCGTGTTGTGGATTCCGAACTGGCCCAGATAGCGTCCAAGCTGGTCCTCCTGCGTGTCCTGCGGGTACAGGCAAAGCACGTGAACGCCTTCGCTGGAGGACAGTTCAAATCCGGGGAATAGTTGAACCTTCTGGGCGTTGGCCTTCTCGCGAAGGGTGTCAATGCCACTGACGTTGTTGTGATCGGTGACCGCGAGAACGGAAATGCCGTGTTCAATGGCCTTTGCCAGAATCGCGGCGGCATAGGCATCCGCGTCCAGGCTTTGTGGCTGTCCTCGGTAGGTCTCGCTGTAGTGATGCGGGTTCACCTGAAGCGCGCACTTGTAGAAATCCGCACCGGACGGAAGACGTTCGGCCTGTCGAATTGGGTCACCATCTGTCATGATTATTCTCCGGGACGGTCCTCACTTATGGTAGTTCTGAGAAGCATCGTGAGCATTTCCTTTCTTTGATTACGCAGTTACGTAGGCAGCGCACGACTGCTCTGCGTCATTCAATCTGCATCCCGTCGATATTCGCCTCATCCAGCGGCTCTTGTGTGCCCCCTACGAAACGTTTGCCCAAATGACGCGCTTAAGTGGCAGAGTAAATCGCCTCCTCCGGAACAACAAAAGGCCGTGCTTAATAAGGGCACGGCTGATCGCCTCCCGCCGGATGGACGCCAAGTCCTTCGGACCGAGAGGCACTCCAGGCGGAAGGTCCTTCTGCCTTTCTTGACGGGCTTCCTGTTCGAGCTGCTGCACTGATTCCTGGAAAGCGGTACGTTGAGCCGGGCTGGTCGCTTGGCGCTTCTGCCAAGCCTGCTCCGGCGTGTCAGCCTGGTGGCCCCAGGGGCGGGCCAGTTCATTGGCCTGCAGGCGCGCGGCCTCGACATCTTCGCAGTTCCATTCACCAGGGTGGCCATGCCGGGCAGCCTCATGATGTGCGCGCGTCTTGAACGAGCCGATCCCCGCTTCGACGGCGCCATTATACCGTGGCCACGCCGGCGGTGACAAGAGCTGAACTACGCCATGTTCAACCAGCAGTGCGGCCAGCCTGCGCAGCGCGCTGCGCTGCTTCTCATCCAGGCAGACCGCCAGGTTCTCGGTATTGAACTCGTTGTCAGACTTAAGCAGCAGCGGCGGACCATACTGCTGGAACAAGACCAGCAGCGCACCGATGACGTGGCGCAGTTCACGGCTGGGCACGGGCAGGGCCAGGAGTTGGTTGCCGCTGGCGCGAAGAGAAGGGATACTGGAATCGCAGTAGCTTTGTGCGGCGCGGGGGATTATTGGGACGTGCACGAAATCCCACTCTGACCGGTGACGGATGGTGCGCGGCCTGTTGTCCCCTGGTGAGCGCACCCGAATGCGGAAGGCGCTGTTGTCGTACTGCGAGCAGGACACGCTGGCGATGGTTAAGCTCCTGGAGCGGCTGCGCCACGAGCCGGGCCATATACCACCTCGTCCATCATAGGAACGGCCGCAGCCATTCCACGCCAGACAGTGCCTCTTTCGGCGCGACGATTCTCACGAAGTCCAGTGCCCGCGTCAGGGCAATGTGCATCCGGACTCCCAGCCGGTCCTTAACCAAGCCGAGGTCGGTGACGATGATCGCCGGCCGTTCCAGACCCTTGTAGCGCAGAAACGTCTCCGCCACGATGCTGGACTCGATGGATTCGGCGTCCGCCCTCACAACCAGGTGGTTCCCCAGCCGGCCGGCGTTGACGATGGATTCCGGCGGCGTTTGCCCCCGCAGGGACACGACGGCGATGTCCGACAGGGCGAGGCCCTCTGAGTGCAGCTTCTCGATTTCTTGCGCGACCTTGCCCCTCTCTGCGCTCGCGCTGGGGCAGGCGACGACGCCGATCCTGCCGCTGGAAACGCCAGCCTTGGCTAGATCCACGTCCGAGGCGGCGGGGGCAGTGGAGAGGAACATCCGCGCCAAGGCCATTATCTCCTGGGGGCAGCTGTAGCAGGCACTAAGCTTGAACCTGGCCCCGAGCGTGCCAAGCGGCATGGCCGCAATGTCACGCGCCAGCTTGCGCGCCGCGAAATCCAGCCGCTGCCGCTAACGGAATGCGTACTCGTTCATTGTCCTGGCCTCCTGAACCTGGGCTTTCTACCCTTAGTTTACCAGGGGGGGTGGGACAGAAACGGGGAATGGCCTGCGTAGAAAAAGAGATTTTTCTGGGAACGTTGGGCAGAAGGCACGGCCCTGGCAGAGGGAGCATGGCGCGACGTGCGACAGTCTGGCTAAGATGCGCCAGAAACAGTAGCTGGGGCTATGGCTCGGGTAACCAGGTTTCTGGCCGCAGTGGGGTTTAAGAGCGGTTCATTCTTCACGGGAAAAGTGAACCGCCGATCTCTAGGGCACTTAAGTTGTGCGCCACCAAGTGGTTACCCCCTCGTAGAACGTAGAACAGCGCGGCCCCATTCTGGGTAAAGCCGAACCCAAGACCGCTGTGCAAGGGTGGCTTGGCGAGTATCTGCATTATCCGATGACAGCCTCTCGGACATCCCCGTGGTCACCACGGCCGACGCAAGGCGCGTGACGGTGACCGGGTAAAAGTTTTCGGGAATCCTCTCCCGGCGACGGCCAACCCGCTGGTGATGGCGCAGGGGCAACCGCCCTTGCCGCTCGTGCGGCCTGGTCATTTTCCGCCCCCACAGCCGCCGCGCCGACCGTAGGCACAGGCGACGGTCGCATGCGGCCGCCGGTTGCGTGGCCTTACATCACGGCAGCGTGATCTTCTTGGCGCGATACCAGCCTGTGTCGGTCTCGTTCAGGAAAACGGCCAGAGACCGCGCGTCGCCAAGGCTCAGCGGTTTCCAGATGAAAGGCTCCCAGTTCTGACCACGACGGGTTTGCACCATGAAACAAAAGGGCCTGCGAGTGGCTGGTTGCGCGCGACGCAGATCCAAAGTGCTCAGCGCGCCGACTGCGCCAACACCCACGTTCATGTCGTCGGCACCAAGACCATGGAGCGGACCCCGATGCGGAGCAGGGACAAGACCGGGGATTCTCACCCCCGACTGCCCACCGTGTTCTGCTACCACTTGAACTGCCATCATGCCAATCGCCTCCTCCCGCTTGCGCAGGACAGCCTGAATCCAGGTACAAGAGGGGCTCAGGTATAAGTATCTTTCGATGCCGCGCAGGCAAATCGTGCCTGAGCGGGCTGCCCTGTCTCTACTCACTCCGGTCACCTGCGTCCAGCGCGTGTCCATGATTCACTGGCGACCATTCCGACCGAACAAGGTCACCAACATTAGGCGGAAGGCGGGAACAGGCGCACCTGTCGGGTTGGCCGGCGTGGGCCGGGCTCAAGCAGATGCTCGCGGGGCGACTACTGCGGTGCCCCCCGGTGCCCCCGGCCCTTTCGCTGCCGTGCCTTGCCCTGTCAACCCCCGTCTGTTAGAATCACCAACCACGCCTTGATGAGGAGGGGAACCAGTGCCACGCAAAGGTTACGACGAAGCCATCAAGTCAGCTTTCTTGCAGGCAGTTAGCGAAGCCCGTGTCGCGGGCCAGCCTTGGGGGGATGCATTCAAGGCCGCGAAAGAGGCCGGCTACACCGGAACCTTGGGCGGCATAAAAGGGATGTTCCACCTGACGAAAGGCAAGAAGGCTGGCCGAAAGCCAGGAGCCAAGCGCGGCAGACCCAAAGGTCTGGGAGTGGCCACGAAGCACCGCCACGTCTACAACGAGGCCACAAGGGCCGCGATAGTCAACGCCACCCATGAGGCACTGAAGACGGGGAAGAAGTGGCCAGAAGCCCTCCAGGCGGCGAAGGCCGCAGGTTATCGAGGCGGGCTCATAGCGCTGACCGGGTTCGTCACGCGCACAGGGACGCCGGCTAGGAAGCCGGGCAGGCCAGTGAAGAAAGCGCAGATGGTCGGCCGGCTTGAGCCAATCCTGGAAATTATTGAGCGCCTGGTCAAGGAACGAGTCAGGGCGGTACTGGATCGAGCGATTGAGGAGTTGAAGAAGGTGCGTGGTTAAGTGAGGATTCCGAATCCCGCCCACTGCCTGAACCCGCATGATGTAACCAACCTGCCGCGCCGCCAGCATCCACCTACATTTCACCGCTGCCGATGGCCGTCGGATAGTACGCCACACCATAGGCCGGTTCTGCCTTTCCGGCTAAGACAAACGTCCCGTAACCGCCCTATCAAGAATCCTCAGCGGCCTGCGCAACGAACCACGCGCAAACAAGAAGCCTAGCCGACAGGCACGTTGTGGCTATTCGACAGTTTCTCTCGTGTCACTGTTTTCCCCACCATTGGAACACGAAGGATCAGTGCAAAGCCCGTTGTTCGGCCCACCCATTGTCGCACGGCACTTCTCTTGAACCCTTGGGTTAGGATATTGTGCAATCTGCTGCCAAATGTCGTAACTTCTGGCCATAAGAGCGACTACCTTGGGTATGCGTTTCACCAATGTCCGGTCTATCTGGTTGACTTTCTTTCCAAAAGGAACACTGTCGCGATTAACTCCGCGGTTCATTCCGACAGGAGCTTTGTCCACGCGGTCCATGGCGGCCCCAAGCTCCTCGAGGAGGATTGCCAATATTTCAGGCCCTTGCTCAAAGATATCTTCCGTAGCCCCCATGGGATCCTTGCCCGCAAGCCCACGCACCAGTTCGCGCTGTTGTCGTTCCTTGTTGGGCAACCGCACAGGAGGTGCTCCATCATGGACACGAACAAAGACCTGCGTCGGAGCAGTTGCGCGTCTACCATCAGGGAACTCACAAATAAAACGGGTTCGGCGCACTTCAATCAGACACACTACGTCCTCTCGAGAGCCATTCTTGACCACGATCCATGTGCCCACTGGTACATCGTTCAATCTGGCAATGGATGCTCTAGCCTGGGCGCGCTGCGCGTGGCGCTGCTGGTCGCAATGCTTATTAAATTCTGCCAGCACAGCAGCAAGCTGCTGCTTTTCTTTCCGAGAAGGCAAACTGTCAAAGAGCGCTCTCACGGCCACTTCTTTCCCAAAACTCCCAGCCCCACCGAGGCGAGCGTGCCAGTCCAGATAATCAATCAAGTATCTCGCTTTCTGCTCAATCGAAAGTGCTTGGTCAAACAAGGTAGCCAGGCATGTCGTGGTGTCCATTGTGTCCTCCCCAAAAAGGCAGGCAGCAAGACGTAGCCCCTGTCGCCTCGGTCAGAGTTGATGAACGCTCTGAAGACTGGAAGAAGTGGTTTGCTGGAGGCAATAGAGACGTTCGCTATTCTGCCCAACCCATCGGTATGCATGGCTACTCCGCCTGTGCGGGTGCAGCCGCGAAAAGGGCCAAATGTGTTAGGCATCGGAGCCTCCAGGACAGACGTCGAAGTGTAACAGGCGAAGCGGAATACGCAAATCGCCTTGACCTGATGCGTGAGTAGCGGAATGGCAGCCATTCAGTACGTGGGGTCCATGCCAGCCACTCCCCCTTACCCCTGGGCTCTTCCTGGTGGGAAGGCCAAACGCTTCCGCAAAGCTTAAATACTTGGCCGCTTATCCACTCCCTGGTGATAACAATGACAGAACCCTTTGAACATCCGGAACTCGGAGACAGGCTTGGCGGCGCGGTGCCGTTCGAAGCATTTCAAGTGCGCTCGCCCGTGGACGTGGCAGGCATCAAACGGCGTCTACCGGAGCTCGACGAAGAACAGAAGTCTCTGCGAGCGGGACTTTCCGGCCCGACGCTGAAGCTTCGGGGCTGGCGTGACCGAGTGATTGCGCTGGACGTGGTGCGGGAGGCGTACCAGAAGTTCGACAAGCTGTGGGCGAAACCGGATCTTGAGGAACGGCAGTATGCCATATGCCAGCTTGTGCTGGAGGTGACACTGTCATTCGAGGAGGGAGACGACGCGGTGGGGATGAGAATGCGGGCTTGGGCCGTACCCCTGTGCCAGTGGAAGTAAGGATCTGCATGTCACGGAACCAGGATGTTTGCATCCCAGAACCAGACGCGAACCGCCGACCGTATGGTTCTTGTGCGCCCTTTCTGGCTTTCTATAGGAACGTCATGGAAATCGCAGGGCGTGTAGCCGCAACCTGTCACGCAGGTATTTATACATGCGTACCCTTTCATGCGGCATCATGGCCGTAACGACAGCCGCCGCTGGTACGGACAACGCGCAGGACTATTTCGCCTGGTACGCGCAGCGGTTCGGCATCGAAGTGGGGCACGCCAGGGACCTCTTTGAGGTGGCGCTAGGGCAGGTCGTTGAGACTGACTTCCCGAAGCCGCTCGGATTCACGCGCACCATTGAGTACATGGGCTTTGGCGTGTTGGGGGCGGGTGTGCAGGCCGGTATCGAGAGCATGCTGCGTGATCTTGGTTACCAGTTCAGGACGATCAGCGACAACACCGCTGTTGCAGCGCAGAGCAGCGGGTTTGACGCAGTTTTCCAGCAGCGCGCGTCGGCGGAAGATCGCGTGGCGCAGCAGGTGACCTGGTTGCAGCAAGCTGCGTTGACGCTCGCAAAGATCGCGCAGGAGCTGCACGAAGTTGATCGGCGCATGGCGCAGTACGTGGAGAGCGAGCAAGAGGGTGATGCCGGCGCGCAGGCGGACGCGGGTCTCAAGAGCCGGTGGGTGCAGGTGGTGGAGGGCGGCGCGGTGAACCCCAATGGCCTCTTTGCGGTGGCGCACCAACTGAACGCGTCTGACTTGCCTGACATGTTCTTTGGTCTGCGCCGGCTGCCGCTGGGGACCGGCGTTCCGGGCGCCTGGGTGCGGGAGGCGCCGGCGTGTAATGCCGCGCTGGCGCAGTCCGTGCGAGACTTGCCGGTCAGCGCGAGACTGCAGGACGTGCTCATCCAGAAGCTCACGCGCTACTACGGATGGAAGGATGCGACGTGGCGTGAACTGGGCAAGCGGCGCGGATTGCTGTTGCAGAGCGTGCGGACATACCACAGTGAGGCGCGGCTGCAGTTGGCGTCACTCACCACTAGCTTGCGCGCGCTACGGCGTCAAAACCTCTCGCTTGGCCAGCTCGACCTGCCGGAGCTCCCGGGCACATTTGAGGTCCGTTTGCGCGCGGTGGACCTGCTCGCCAGAAAGCTGGTTTCGGCGCGCGGGCCATACGCTGTGGTGCTGGTGAGCATACAGTGTCTCGGGCGTGCACAGGCAAACGCGCGTGAGCGGGCGCCGGTGCCCGAGCGGGTTATCGTTCAGTACCGTGCCTATTGCTGGACCGATGAGGACATTGAGCACTACATAGCTTACCGGCAGGGAGATGATGTGGCGCTGTTTGAAGAGGTCAGCGGCGACCTGTGGCAGCAGCTTCTTGCCGTCGAGCAGGATCTTATGGTCTACCTGCGGGAGCTCGGCATAACGGCCTTTCTGCGCAAGCCCCAGCCCACCATTGCGGCACCGCCAGATGGCCTACAGCGGGCGCTTGGCCGCGCCGTGGGCATCATCGCAAAAGCGCGAGCGGTGTGGCAATGGCGCAGCCGCAAGACCGTCCAGGCTGCGGCCCGCGAAGCGGAGGAACGGGCGACGCGGGCGGCCCGGAAGGACGCCTTCGCCTGCTACAACACCCTGAAAAAGCAGTATGGCCTGCCGACATGGTAGCGCGCTGTCCCCGTGTCGTGGCGAGTGCCAGCGACGACTTGGGAGTGACAGCAAAGATTGATAAACAGGATGCCACTATCCGCTATCGGCAACCATGCTACGGAAACCCACACTCGATTCACGCACCAAGACAGGCCCGCCGCCACTGCACACGCACTTGGAAAGCACCTCGGTGCTGGCACGCTTGCACGAGATCGCCCGCGTCCTCGCACGAAACGAATCTCGCCCCACACGGGCATTTGTGCTGGCCAGCCCGGCTCTGTGCCGCCTGGTCCCGAGCAAGCGCGCGGTTGAGCGGGACCTCCAAGTCTTGCTTGCGCTGAGCCGCCAGCCAGACACGGGCGCGACCACCCGCAAAGCAGCGCGTCAGGGCGCGACCTCATTGCCCGCCGGAACACAGGCAGCTATCCGCAGAGAACTGGCTGCGGCACTGCGTCGGCTTCTCCCTGGTATACGGACGCGCAGGTTGAAACAACGAGTGGTGGCGAACACCAAGGCATTCACGGAAGCGATAGTTGCAGCACTCATGCTGCTGAGCCAGGGGCGCGTTCGTGGCTCCCGCAAGCAATTGACGCTGCTAAAGAAACTGGAGCAGGAAGCACGGGAGCTTTCGGTCGAGATCGCCGGCATGGTGGCGGGCTACCAGCAGGAACGCAGCCGGATCGTCACGCGCATCAGTCTCACACATGCGAGTGCACGAGGCAGGCGATGAAAACGGCAACGCGCCGCGCCGCAACCCTGGCGGGTCTGCTAATCGCCGGGCTGCCACCTGTCTTGGCCGCGCCGCTTAACCCCTCGGAGACCCTGCGGACGCTTGTGCTGAGCTCCCAGTGGAGCACTGTCTTTTACGCGGCGGTGTTCTTCATGATCCTCCTTGGCATCACTGTCCGGCCGCTCAAGGACAAGCTGGGCAAGCCTGGCACGGCCGTGGCTGTCGGCCTGGCGCTGCTGATGAGTACCTCCCTGGCAGTGGCAGGCCACCTGCAACTGGTTGCTCTGGCCCCCATTGCTGGCGTCGGCTTGTTTACGCTGCTGGGCGTACTTGTGGGTGCTGTGTTTAGGCGGTTCTATGAGGTCAGTTGGACCACGACAGCCGCGGTGTCGTTCGTGGCAGGCTACGGCACGATGCGCCTGGCCGATCCGAGCCTGCTTAGCACGGCGGAAGAACTCTTCCTCATCCCGGGCCTGCTGTACGCGCTGGCGATTGTGTGGCTGGTCTACAGCTTCAGCACACAGGTATTCCAGGCCGGCAACGGCGGCTCATGGGTAGGGCACGCCGTGCGCACACTGCCGGCGCGGCCGCCAGAAGCCAGGCGGCGGCTACAGCAGGTAGAGCAAGCCCAGGAGGCGCTCACGGATGTGGCGCAGCAGGATGTTGCAGATCACGCAACCGTCCTGGCGGAACTGGAGGAGACGGAGCAGGCCATCAGAGACAATGGCGCACGTCAACCAGCCTTGCGCGCGGTCGCGCTGGAACGCTTGGAGGCCCTTGCCGAGACCCAGCGCAAGGTCGAGACCGAGTACGCACGCTATAGAGCGCTCACCGAGAACATCACCGGGCTTGACGCTGCCGAGTACGTGGATCTCAAGCACGACCTCGCGCAACTGCCTGAGGACATTCAGGCTGAAGCACAACAGGCTCTCAGCGGTCTCAACGAAAAGCTCATGACTGACCGCGTGCTGACCAACCTGGGCCAGGCAGTGGAAGCGAACAACATTGCCGTGCGGGACGCGCTGCTGCACGCAAGAGCAGAGCTGGCGGCAGGCCGCGTGCGGGCGTGCCTGACAGCCCTGGAAGACGCAAGGAATGGGGAGCGCGAGGCGATGCGTTTGATGGCGCAGGTGCAACGTTTTACCGAGCAGCTCAAGAGCACCGCGGCCAAGGTCGTCGCCCAGGCCGGCACACGGGCGGCGGAGTTGGTCGCGGCCAAGTGATCTGTGTGTTGGAGGCACCGTTACCGGGAAAGACGTGAGCTTTCACGACAGAGCCGCAGAGGACGCAGAGAAAAACAAAAGTTACAAGTGCCAACGGTGCGGCAAACGCCATACATCATCAGCATCCACAGAACTGCATGAAATTGCAGTGCTGTGTCCACGATTCTTCGACCGATACAGAACGCTTACGGCCCTGTGATGACCCGCTCCAGTTCATCCTTGGCAGGTACGCCATCCGTCCCTGTGCATGTAGCGATGGCAACGGAGAGCGGAAGCATCCGCGCGCGAATCTCATCGAGGCCGAAGTTCCTGCACCACGAAAGAAAACGGGCGGCCATGAGGGCCTGACGGCCTTTCTCGCGATCAGCTGCCGGCAAAAGCAGGAGGAACTTCTCTGTGCTGCATTTTGCCTGCTTCTTCCGCCGAAGAAGCTCTTCGCCGTACCCCGCCAATTCCCCCACAGACTGGTTGCCATGGTGGGGAGCTGTTCCAGTAGCGACGCCGGTCTCGCGTGGGACGCTTGTGTCAACCGGTGCCTCGTCGCTCTTTACCTCTTCAGTAAAGACTTCGCGCAGGTATGCCTGAAGGTCAAGCATGTGGCGTTCGGAGTAGGTGATCCGCACATCTTCGCCGGCGAGCTTAATGTGAACCTGCCATGGATATGTGCCGCCCTCTCGTATCGCCCTGAAATCTCGCACCTGCCTTGGCAGCGCCGTAGCGTCTACTGCGGCATGAAGCCACTTGGCGCCGCAGGTGGGACACAAGCACATGGCATTCCCAGGCTGGGAACTCGCCCAGCGCGCCGCGGTGTGGGGTACGATCAAGAATGCCTCGAAATAGGGCAGGCCGTCACGCTTGAGGAACGTATGGCCGCAGACTTGGCACTTTCCGCCATACCATGCCAAAAGTGACTGCCGCACGTTCTCGTCCTTTTGTTCCCAAACGTGTCGCTCCACTACGCGGCTCCGGTCTTTCTGGTTGGGCTCCTCCTCGACGCCTTGTACAATTTCGCTGCCGACCTTTTCCCTTCGTCGGTCTGGGTTACCCACCGGCGCATCTTCGTGGTCAGCCGTAGCAGATGCGGCTGTCTTGCCCGACCGGCTCAACATGGCCAGGAACTCGGCTGCGACACGGGCACGAGTTACAGATTCGGGAACGACCGGTTGCGCCGCCGGCGCTTGATCGTTCTGGTCTGCAACTGATCCCTTGCTCTCGACCGTGCCTGGGGCAGCCTCCGGCTTGGTGGTCGCCGACTGGCCGGAAGCGGCGCCCGACACACATGTAGGAGGGGGCTTCGATACTTTCTCTGCACGCAGTACCGAACTGGCCGCGCCAGTTGTGCCTGTATCCGCACCGACCTCAACAGAATTTGTTATAGCACCTGCTGCCTGTCCTGGCTCCTCATCATTAGCTTTAACGATCTCCCCATTTTCTTCGTAGATGTCCCCGACCGCTTCCTCCGATTCACTGTCCTCGTCAGCGTTGAAGGCCACCAGTTGAGGTACGTGGGCTTTCGTCAATGCTCTGTCGACCAGCTCGGGTGACAAACCAATGATAAGGGACAAGTTCAGGCCGTCACGAAGTCCGTACTGCCCCAATCGCTGGTTAATGACCTTGGCGAGGTAAATGGCGTGCTGTAGGGCAACCTCGTCAGCAACGTAGATAATATTTCCGTTCTTCTCGACGAAAACTTCTGAAACGGTGGCGCCACTCAGGACTTGCCCATCTGGTCGTTGTAGCGTTAATGTAGTATGTATCTCGCTGACAGCTCTGACAACGACGCTCTTGAGCCATGAAAGATCCACAATGCAGTCCCGTCCGTGTTCTGCCTGGATTAACCGCTGTATGCCTTTGCTGAACTCGCACGTTCTCAAAGCCAGCGTATAGTTACGACAAGCATTAACAAGCATCCCTTCCCCAAGGGGTACTGGCTCTTGGGCTAGATGCTCTATGACCGCACGGGAGAGCCTGCAAATCTTCGCTGCCCTGATGAACCCTGGATCCACTCGCTGGTGTACCAAGTGGAATTGGCTGTCAGGGAACGCCCCTTCAAACCGTAAAGTATCTTGTTCGAAAACCGCGTCCGCCGCAACCATGCAATTACAGGTTGTCAAGACCGGCGTTCTGGCGATGCAAGGCTGCTCTGAGGAGGCACCGTCCTGCAGTAATCGCCCGATTCGGTCATATATCTTGAGAATGGCAGCAATGGTGTCCTCAGCGACTGGTTTGCCTGCAGCCGCCTCGGAATGCTCGCGGAGACAACAAATCAGGTCTGCCAGCGATGGTTCATCTCTGCGGCCAAGGGCAGCCAGACCTTGATCCGCCGCCTGCGGCGTTTTGATCAGGATTTGCTGCCGAAAGGGATGCAAAAAGTGAACTGGGCACTGGTAGGTCTTCTGCGGCTCCCAAAACCTTCTTGACTTGTCGTCCCAGAGACAGCGGCGGGTCGCATAGCGTGTTCGTAATGCATCAACTTGGAACTCGGGGCCGGGGGAGTCCTCGCCGTCATCCCCTTCAGAATTACCGTCCGCACTGCCTTCCGGCCTTTGTCTTGCCACATAGCGCCTGCCAATCTCCTCATAGATGCCGATTATAGTCTTTCGCAAGCTCTTCAATGAGGCATCGCTCTTGTCAGAGGCCTCGAACACCTCAAGTACGCGGTCAAAATGCTTCAAGAGAATTTCAATGGGGACCGTCTTGGGGAAACCCAATGCGTCTCTTACCGCTCGCATTGGCTCGGGGAAGTCTGCAATTGGTGCCTGACTGGCCACCAAGTGGCCGAGACGTACTGGGTACAATTCATCTGCCCGACACAGTAGCCGCGGCGGTTCGGCTGCCGCATAGTAGTTCTCCAGTCTCTTCATGTCCCGTTGGGCCGGCAGCCATTCCCGCCGTTTCAACGCGTCAACGAATAACACTCGATTGCCCTGTTTGTCCGTAATTGTCGAAGCATCATAGTGGTTCCACCGCTCCACAAGATGGGCCAGAATTGACAACATGGCCTTTGGTACATCCACGCCCATCGCCAGGACACGGTTACGGAGATGGTCAATATGGGCCAGTATATCTTCAGGCCTTGGTGAACCTTGCATTTCCAGTTCGTTGAAAAAGCGAAGATAGCAGTCTTCCGACGCGGCGTAGACCTTTAGATCTGGATAGGGAACACTGTCTCCAAGAACCTGACGGACAACCTTAGAGTGTGGGTTATATACCGAATACGGAGGCCGCAACTGGCCGTCTTCGCACTGAACCCACCTTGCCTGCTTGATTACCTTGTCAAGAGCAGAGGCGCCCTCAGAGTTGAGCTCCGTCAACTCTCGTTTAATATGTGTTAGGTTGTCTTGCAGCCACGCCAAGGCATTCAAACGCCCTTTCTCGTCCAGAATCGGGTAGAGCGGCACAAGTACCTCGCGGATAAACGTGGCGGCATCCAGAGAGCGTACGTTCAACATACGCAGCAATAGGAGCCACCGCTCGTTCCTCTTCACCAGAACATGCCTTCCGGTAGCGAACGGGGGTGGTTGAAAGCCGCTGGGCAGGAAAAGGTTCTCGGCCCTTGCGGATATGAGTCTGCCGTCCATGGTTGGTAAAATGACCAGCTCCGAGAGTTTGCCCAGTTGATCCTTCGTATACTTGCCTTCCCATCGTGGGTCGGCCAGAAACTCCAGCAATGCATCATGAACCATCGGGTCGTATTGCGTTGGTTGCTTTACCCCCGCCTTAGCCTGTGCATGTAGCGTATCCGCCAAGTCTGGCCCCGCGAGGTGCGAGATCATCTTCTGGTTAATGAAGGCATCCGCGAGGTGTCGCGCCGCCTCGATCAGCCCTGTCGAGCCACCCACCATTGGTACGTCAAACGCCTGCAATGCTTGATCCAACTTGCCAGGCATATCACGCTGGGCCACCAACGGTGTTAGAGCATTGCCGGCGGTGCATAGCTGCCCCTTTTGGTTCGGTACAAAGGGGAAGCTCCGCAAAAGCTCGTAAGAGCCGCTCGCAATCTGTTCCTTGTTCCGCCCCAGATAGTCCCATAAGCGGATCAACCAAGATTCGTTCGGAGCCTGCTCTCCACCGGGCAGCCATTCACGAAGGGGCTTCTTCTCTGTATTAGGATCAAGGATCTTGTACAGGTTAGCCACTACCAAATTGACTTCCATCTGCTCAATTTTCGCTCTTGGAACAGGGCCGAGCCCGCATTCAGCAGCATACCGAGAGTCGATGAACCAATGGCGGAACTTGCGAAAGATGGCCTTCTCGTCCTCTCCCGCCAGGATGGTCAGACCACCGTTGCTGTGCCCAAACGTATGCAGATGCCCATCGTCGCCCAATGCAAGCGGTAACCCGACGAGATCATCAGTCGGACGATCGCTCAAGCAGAACCTCAAGAGCGTGACAAGCCATTTCCGTGTGCGCAGCAGGACCTTCGGTGCTTGCCGGAATGGCACGTCCAAATCAGTGTTTACCCTAAGCTGGTCGCGGAGCTGCCGTGGCGTAAGTACATCTACGCGGACGGGGGCGAGTTTGAACCCATCGGCTACGTGCTGCGGAATGGGGGGGTGGGGAACCCACAATCCCTGGGCTACTAGTGGCTGCTGAAGGTCAGGCCACTTATCCAAAGGGGGAAGCCAGACGCCCAGAAGTTTCTTCCAGCCACCCCTAATCCTGATGACTGCTTGGTTTGCAAGGTATTCGTAAGTAGCCTTGCTAACCTCCTTCAGGAGTCCATCCATCATCTCGAAGTGTGGCCAGATGGCGTAGTATCCGATTGGTATATGGCTGGCTTCCGTAGCAAGGGAAGAAATGAGGGCCGCATAGGCCTGTGACACGCTGTGCCGCATGAGGCATCGGTTCCACTTAACTCTGTCGGCGTCCTTGCCCTTGCATGACTCGTCATCTGTAGGAAAGTCGCGGGATGAGTCCAGGTCGAAGAAGCCGTTCAGATGGACTGGCAGGTGGACGTGTCTTGGCAGCGGAAGAAAACAGAAGAGCCGGCCGTCCTCCAACGGGACGACTCGCATTTGCTTTTTGAGGCCACCATCAAGCTCCACCTTGGCAGCCGCACCAGCCCACGGCAAAGCCTTACCCTCATACTGAAGTATGGCTTCAGCCGCACTGATGACGTCTGCCCGCCGGTCCACATACAGGCCACTGGCGACTCGCCATGTCTCTTCCCGGTCGCCCCCAGAGTACCGGATGCTTATCTTGTGGTCGTAGGTTGCGTGCGGGGCCGAATCAGGATGAGACCGTAACGTACTCAGTACTTGGCGGCAATCCCCTAATGCTACGTCGTTGACTCGGTCGCGCGCAAGCTGTACCTCCTCCGCATTGCTCGTGTTTGCCAGCAATACAGTCTTGGGCTCGGAACTCTGTTCCTCGATCACTTCCATACTGAGGGAGCGGAGATGTTTGAGGAATAGCAGTAGATCCCCTGCTATTTTAGCCACATCAGAGACAATTGCTTTGAAATCGTCTATAGTAAACGGCTGACTGCAGATATTGCTTGCTCTCGCCTGTTCGGCAGTTCTCAGGGGGAGTCGAAAAATAGTCCCCGGGTGGGAGAGTGCGCCGAACTGTAGCCCGCCAGCGTGGAAGAGGGCGAGAAGATCTGGGTAATTCTCCCAGAGCTTGTGGCCCAGCTTCCAGCCCCACCCAGGTCTTACTTTCTTGGCAAGGGGATGGCTTCGGTGCGGATCGAAGCAGATCAGACTGTCCGCCGAGACGAGAAGCGGGTAGTCAGTAACGTTGTAGGCGACGTTGAAGCCCACCCCAAAACGCCCGGTTTTCAACGCCGTATCATACTTGCTGCTCTCGCCGATCATCTGGATGTACTCGAAGTCCTTTTGGCTGAAAACCGCGTTGTTGCATACGAGCATGCCGGGGCCCGCCCAAAGCGAAGCCTCCAGCGCTGTCAACCGCTCTGTACGGTGATTGCGGCCGTCGAGTATGATTCTGATGGCTGTGGCCCCCGCATCGTCGGCGTTCTGGATGAACTCCTTGATGATGCCAGGTCCCTTCGGGTAGTTACGGATGAGGCCGTGCAGGCGAACCGTTAGACGTTCGCCTTGGCCAAACTCAAACTCCTCAATCTCGCCTTTGTCTTGCACCGTTTACTCCAATGTAGCCTTCCTGTTTCGCTTTAGTTGAGTTGCGAACTGCACACAGGGCATCACGTGCTCCGCACGGAACCCCAACCCGTCGTTGCTGATGATCAGGGCGCCTTCAGTGCCTGGTATCTGCAATGTATCCTGGTTCACGAGCGTGAACGACAGTGTGGGGCGGCCCCCGCCTGCGTGCTGGGTGTCCTCGGCGTTCTCGAGAAGCCGGTAAATGAAGTGCGCGCGCTCAGGGTAAAGATCCTCAACGAATTTTGGGATTCCGCGATTCTTTTTCAGGACGTGGGCCAGTTCCTGCCTGTCGGCTTGGACTTCATCGAGAAAGCTCATTGGCTTCCCCCTTTCGTGACCGTGATAGTTCCGAACAGCACAGCGGTGGCATGGATGTCGCCTCTGCCGCCTGCTTGCTGAAGCTCGGCCATGCGCCGGTTGAAGTCAGCGTTGGCCCGGGCCAGTTCACTCTGTCTCATCAGCCTGATCTTGTCATTCGTGGCGCGAGCAATCTGGTCTTCAATCGCCTTGCAGCGGGCGCCGTGGCTGACCGTCAGGCTCTGGATGCGATGCTCGATCTGCTGGCGGTTTGCCGTAATGTGGTCGGCCCGCGCGGCGGTCCACTTGCGGTGATGCAGGACATCAAGTGCATCGAACTCAGTGTGCGGCGGGAGTGTGGCGCATGCGGTGTCTGTGGCGGATTGCAGAAGCGCAAGCAGCGCATTTTCAACTGCGGCATTGGTGGCCACCGGGACTAGAAACTCGTCCAACTTCACGCCGTGCGTCTTCCAGCGATAGAGTGCGAAGCAATAGGCACCGGCCGGGATTTCGTGGCTTGGCACCGCGAGTGTAGTGTAGGCCGGCTCGTCAAGTTGCAGGAAGCGGGCTGCCTGGCGCACCAGCGGGTGCATGACTGATAGATGAACGGCTTGGGGGTTTGCAGCCGCGGTTTCCTGATCGAACGTGACGGCCAAGGCCGGTTGCCCGCCCTTGAGCCATTTCTCCCATTCGCGGGAAACGGGTTCGGCAGAGCGCGGCAGGCATTTGTAATCTTCGAGCAACTTAGCTCTGACCTCTTGGCTGAGGCGCAGAGTCTTGAGGGGCCTTTCGCCCACCAGATGATCGGCGCCAGTGGCCAACCGCGCCGACAGGTAAGACGAAACACAACGCTGGATGGCGGGAGGGGAAAGCCAGTAACTTTCCGCCGCTGCGATCTCATGCTGCCAGGATTGGTTCGGCACATTCAGGCCGAACAACTCGGCTTGTCTGGATTCAATTTCCTGTTCCTCCCGAATCAGGCGGATGCCATTGTCCGCCAGTTGGCGGAGCCGTTGCTCGCGTTCCTCCGGGGTCAGGGTGAAGCTCTCGGCGATGTCGTGGAGTTCCTGGGTGATCTGGCCGAGGATTTCCTCGTTGCCGCCAATTGCGTGCTGAAAGACACCGATGCGCCACAGGCAGCGCTGGTAGATGTCGGCATCCACAGTGCCGGGGGTGATGAGATTAACAATGGCAACGGTCTCACTCTTCTGGCCGTAGCGGTCAATACGGCCTATGCGCTGCTCAATCCGCATGGGATTCCAAGGCAGGTCATAGTTGACGAGAAAGTCACAGTACTCGAAGTCGAGACCCTCGCACCCCACCTCGGATGAAAGCAGCACGTCGAGCGCGTCGACGTCTTCCTTGGGCAAGGCAAAGCGGCGGCGTATTTCGGTGCGTTCGTCATCAGGCACATCGCCATGAATCAATCCGTAGCGCAATCCTGTGGGCTGCGTGTGCTGGGCGAGGTAGGCCAGGGTGTGGCGAAACGTACTGAAGACGAGAGCCTTATTGTTTGGCAGATTGCCCTTTTCCTTCAGGACTTTAGCAAATGCCTCAACCTTGGGGTCGTGCGGGTCTAGGTCGCGGGCCTGTTCAAGGATGGCTGCAATGTCAGTCCGCACCTGGTCAACGAAGCTCAAATCAGCGTCTTGTTCGTCGTCGCTGGCCTCCATCATTTCGAGTTGATTGACCTTGCCGGTCAGGATGTCGTTAAGAAGCGGAGCAAGGCCGTAGAGGCAACTTGCTGCCTGCCGGCGAATGGTCGTCATCATAAACTTGACGTTTTGCTGGCCGTGGCAGAAGGCGAGAATCCGCGCGACCACATCCAGCAGGCCGTCGTGGAGCTTCTTCTGTGCTGGAGTGAACTCGATGGGGACAGTTTCTGGCTTTCGGGTCGTAAACTCGCCGATGTCGCGGCGGCGCGTCCGGTTGATCAAGGGACTGAAGGTGTAAAGCTCTTCAATGGCGCGGGTTAGTCCAACCCGATCCGCATCAGAGACGGAATCTCCCTGTAAACGGTCGTAGATGCTCTGGAAAGCCGGTGATTCCCGCAGGAATAGGCTTCCCCAGTCGGTTTGAGCGACTTCATCCAGGCTGGCGCGGGCCTCACGCTGCCAGCCCACGCGGGTGGCGCGGCAATGTTGAACTCCCGCGTTGATATGGCGGTTAGGCGCGGCCATCTGCTCAAAACTGGCGTGATCCATTACAAGGTCAGGCCGCAGCACATTGAGCAGGGTATAAAGGTCTTCGCTGCCCAACTGAACAGGCGTTGCGGTGAGAAAGAGCACCGCAGCGGCATTGTCGCAGAAATAGCGCACCCCTTGGTGCAGGAAGGTTTCAGAGTTCCGAATGTGGTGGGCCTCATCCACAATAACCAGATCGAACTTTGGCGGCGGGTCGAGGCCCAGCAAGGCCTGATCTCTTCGTCTGCGCGGTTCTGTGCGGCCAAAAATGAGATCAGAATCAAACAGGGAAAAAGGCAGGATAGCCTTGGCATACTGCTCGGGCCATTCCCCTTCGAGATGCGTCTCATGCAGGCAGTGCCGAAGCAGTCCGCCATCAAGCGCGGTAAAGTGTTCGTCGAAGCGCTTCATCTCCAGGTACCACTTTCGTTCAGCCACCAGCGCCTTGGGGCAGATAATCAGCACCGACGAAAGATCCATCCGTGCCCGCAGCTCTTTGATGATCAACCCGGCTTCGATCGTCTTGCCGACGCCGACCTCATCCGCGATCAGGAGGCGGGGGCGGTCAGAACGGATGAGCTTGAGCACCGGCCGATACTGGTAGGGTACAAACTTAACCCGCCCCGAACGCAGGGAAAAGAGGTTCGCGGTGGAAGGCGAGAGAATCTGAAGACTCGTCAGGTGGGCTTGCAGCTCACGGGCGGTAAGCGTTCTACGCTTATCCGCCGCGCCGGATGGGGCCTGCAACTGGCTTTCGTAATACGTTGCTTTGGCGTTGTTCTGAAACACTCGATAGCGGCATTCGCCACCACCGGGAATCACCTCAATCACGGGAAGAATCGTCGCGGGATTCGACCGAAGGGCGACGAGGTCTCCCACACTGAACAGGGTGGCAGGAAGCGGAGGAGTATTGGCGCGAAGGGGGACCGGTTCGTTGGCATGTTTCGCGGATGCTTCAACCGTGCCGCTCTTATTGCTCGCCATCGCGGCTACAGCAGTGGCTTTGCGCGCCTCTACGGAATCCAGGGATGCTTGAGGGGCCTCGATCATCACCAACAGCTTGCTGAGCGTGTCAGCATCCCGATAAACATCGCTGGCTGGCATCGCTTCCGCGGAAAGGTGCGCCCACTTGTTGCGGACGGTCTGCAGTTCCTTCACCCAAGTCCGGCCTTCGCGAGGCAATCTGAGCACGTTGGAAAGCTCATACCAGTTCTGGTCAAACACGCGCAGTAAGGCCGCAAAGTCGAGTTGTTGGAGGGTCTTGTGGCCTCGCTCCTGCACCATCCGTTGCTGTTGGAAACTTAGGCGATCCACCACATGCTTCTGCCACCACTCTGACGCCAGCTCCGGAAACTTGGCGTTCAGGAACCGGGCCAGTTCGGGCGTCGCCATGCGAATGAGGTCATTCATGATCCCCTCCAGTGCCAGTCTTTGGAGTTTCGCACTTCTCGTGGTCCAATCAAGCGTAGGCTGCCAAGGCATGGATGGCAGCAGGTATACAGGCGCACGGCACAAAATGAAGAGGAACGCAGGAGCTCTTTTCCATATAGAAAGCAATCAGCCCAAAAGAAAACACCGTCCCTGCCACTTTCTTCGCACCATACCCGGGGCGCATGGCCCGTCAGCCGACTTGGGGCTGTACGGGCCATGGCCTGCCATCTCCTATGGGTTATAAGCTGGACACTCCAGGAATCGTGGCTGGGGTTGGAGTTCTGGCATGGATGACTCGTCGACATCTTCCAGGAAGCATTCCCAGCGGGCTTTGAGGTCGAGATCAACGCGATCCCTGAAGACGTTGGGAACGTGCTCGTAGAACGAAAGGGGCAGCGGTTCCGAAAAGCTCAAATACTCTGCCGCTTACGCGATCCTCGGTGATGACAATGACAGACCCCTTTGAACATTTGGAACTTGAAGACAGGCTGGGCGGTGAGGTGCCGGACGAGACTCCGGAAATGGCTGCCCTGCGCGAACTGGTGCAGGTTTCCGTGCAGCGCGGAATGGCGCAAATGGATGAAGCATGCGCCGCGCACGGGCCTCTGGATTACGTAGGCGTGCTGGAGCAGCACATTGCTTCGGCCAGCAACGGTCAAGCCAACTACGAAGACACGGGGCTTGCTCTGGGCTGGAGTGTTGCGAAGGTAAAGAGGACGCTGCGCCGCGACCGCATGAAGTTCGCGGCTGCTTTACGCCAAGTCTTGCGTAAGCCTGCCTCGACAGGGGATGATGAGTTACTCACAGAACTGAGGCGATATATCGACTGATATTGGTTCACGGTAACAACGCGCCGTGCCAATCAGCCTTTGCCTGAATTCCGGCCACCAACACAGGCTGGCCGGGGTGCCAACAAGTTCCTTTCCATATAGAAAGCAATAGGCCAAAGAGAAAGAACCGCCCCTGCCACTTTCTCACGAGCGTCCTCAGAGGCGCATGGCCCGTCAGCCGGCTTAGGGCTGTACGGGCCATGGCCTGCAGTCTTATCTGGTCAAGGTGGACGGTGCAGAAAGCGTGGCTGAGGCTGTAGTTCAGGCATCACTGACTCGCCGGCGTCTTCCAGGAAGGCTTCCCAGCGTTGTTTGAGGGCTTTCAGGTCTAAATCAACGCGCTCCCTGAAGATGTCTGAAAGGTGCTCGTAGAACGAGTCACACTCGTCGTCGCAGTTTAGTTCACGGTCCACAATTTCGCTTTCAGCGTCTTCCTGTGCCTGGCGTCGCCGTTCGCGTTCGCGCCGGCGCTCAAGGTTGCGCCGATGGCGCGCGGCTCGTTCCTCCTCAGAGATACCCGCCTCGTTTTCGTCCTCGTCCTTCTCGACATCCTCAGCCAAGGGGCCGTCGTATTCACCGTGGATCTCTGTCCATCCGCTATCGCAGTCATCGCAGAAATCCCGGCAGTCAGAGCGTACATCGTCGTAGTTGGGCAAAGTGACGTCCTTGTCGCGCCAGGGCTCATAGTGTTCGTTGGTGAACGCAATGATCAGTCTGCGAGTATAGCGGTCGTCAATCTCGTCCAGAACGTCCTGGCTTACGCAGTCATAATCGGAGAAGCGGAAGTCAGGCTCGTGGCAGCGCGCGCGGACGAGTTCTTCGAGGAATTCCAGGTAAGCGCCAACCCACACGCCGTCTCCGTCCTCGCTGTAGTAGTCGTCTCGCCGGTCTTTAACATCAAGGGTCTCACTGCAGTCGTCCGGCACTTCATTGATTGTTGTCAAGCGCTCAGGGCAAAGCAAGCAAACAGGCATGAGGATGTCTCCACAATTGAACATTGGTGCCCGGCCGTAATTGATCCGGGCACCACGTTGAACAGGCCGGTGCGGTCAGTTGGCGATGGCTGCAGGTACAGGCAATGGGACTTCGTGCTGTATCGGCGTAGCGATGGCCGTCATGGCCTGGGCACGCACGTCGAAGAAAATCTCCTGGGGCAGTCCGGACGGCCGGTTCACGCGCGATCTGCGGAGGGCATCCCTGTCCCAGAGAGCATGAAACGCGACCAGAAGGGCTGTGGCGGCCAGGAAGTTGGTCACAAGCAACTGCGGCTGGCCCAGAGTGATAAGCTCATCGCAGCCCAACGTGGCGCGGTCGCCGCTGCGGCTCTTGGCAATCTCAGGATGCCGTTCCAAGAGCGAGGTGCATAGATCCTTGCCGGCGCGGCGTAGATACACGTGTACGTTGCCGTCGTATTTCTCGTTGCCCGCTGAGAGCACGCACACGTCATTCAAGCTGGCGGCGTGCCGGGCAACAGTGGCGCGGGCCGGATGATTGTCCACCGCGACGATCGCTAGGGACTTCTCTTTCACCACTTGGGCGGCGTTGTCGGCTGTGACGTACTCGGTAAAGGTGCGTATGTGCAGACCGGGCATAGTCCGGCTCAAGCGTTCGGCCAGGGCGGCGGCTTTGTGCTTGCCCAGGTCCGTGGCTTCCATGTCCTGGCGATGGGCGTTGAGCGCGGAGAAGGTGTCGCCGTCGGCCATGACCAGTTCGCCGCCGAAGCGCTGTTCGTGCAGGAAACGTGCGAACGGCGTCACAAACCACGTACCGATGCCGCCCAGCCCGATGACTACTATGTGCTGAACGAAGTTCAACATGCGTTGTGCCTCCATGAATGAGAATTGTGATGTGAAAGAGCCAAGGTGAAGAACGCCCTCACCCTTCCCTCTCCCACAGGGAGAGAGATGCTTAAGTGTCAACGTCGCGGCAGGCGGTCAACGAAGCGCTGGTGGGCGTCCCACATAAAGTCTTCGTACTCGGCCTGCATTTCGTCCGGGATGTCGGGATCAATTCCTGGCATGTCAATCCCGCGCGCGGGACCGTCACCCCAGAGGTTCTCTACCTCGAACGGAGGCAGGCAAGCCTCGTGGATTTTCTCCAGCCAGGCAGGGTCAATTGCCGGCAAAGCAGGCGTTTCTACGACAGCCTCGATCTCCGCCGGGAAAGCCTGGCCGCAGATCATCCAACGGGCAGCATAGCTGTGGATGGGCTTGTCCACATTGCCTACGGTGATGTGCAGGCCGTCGCTGCACGCTTCGTCGCGGTCGTCGGTGCTGGAATGGAACGCGCCGGCGCTGGCGTGGGAGTGGATAGTGCCGAAGATTTCAAATCCCCCGGGCACAGCCACGGATGTCGGGTCATAGGCGACGTGAAGACTTCCGCCTTCGACCTTCTGGTCAGGGACCTCCAGGCGCCACTGGCCGCTGGCCGGGCTTACGAGCAAGACCACGACTGCTTCGGAGTGGTATCGGTTGTACGCGGCGACAAAGAATGCTTCCGCTTGCCGTAACAGGACAAGCGGCAGCTTGGGAACGTGCAGTTCCACGCTGTCCTTGGTGTCTTCAAGGTGGCTGATGCCGTTGACCTTGACGCGCGCCGAATAGAAAGCGTTCTTGACTTCCTTGTAGATGCCACTCTTGGCCAGCAGGTAATGGATGCCATTGGGCGGGCTGCGCGAGTCGCCGGCGCGGTCAGGCGCACTGAGCAGCGCAGGCGAGGCACTGTTTTTGGTCAGGCAGAGAATCGGGATCACGGTTTGCCTCCTCAGTCTGGTTGTTTTGGGGTTGTGTTTGCTTGGGCGCGGGGATGCGCCAGAGCGCGTCAGTGAGTTTGCCGGCTTGTTCCATTTGGCGGCGCAGCACCTCTGACAGGCTGACGCTGCTCTTGGCGTAGCAGGTGAACTGCGCGGCCAGAACAGTGCCGGGCGTGCCAGGCAGACGGGCGAGATCGTCGGGGTCGCGGTCCAGAAGCGGTCCGAGGAAATCGTCGAGAGTTGTCGGGGTGATGTTGCGGCAGCGGTTGAGCGCGGCCAGAATGGTCTTGTGCATTTTGGGGTTCACGATGTTTCTCCCAGAAGGGTGGTCACGATGTCGCCGAGCGTCCCGGCGCGGTGCGGCAGGGCTCACGATTCTTTCTTGGGCGCTTGAAAGGGTGGCAGCAGAGACAGACCCAACTGCCGTGCAAGAAGCGGTCGGCAAGCCGGCCACAGCGGCACTTGGGGCGTGTTTGCTGCAGGCGGATGATCGTCCTTTGAGTCATGATTCGCAGTCCTTTTCCATGAAATGCGACATCCACTTAGCGCATCTGCGTGCGCAGTTCCTCGCGCATTTCCTGCAGGTAATGGCGGTACTTCTGTGGGCGCTTGGGTTCACGCCGGTTCCCCTAGAATGGTGGCCATGAGATTGCCCAAGGTGTTGGCGTGGTGCGGCTTGTAGTCCAGGCTGAGCCCGAATTGTCCGTCTGCCGCGCTGCGCTCCGCCCATTCTTCTAGAGACTTGAAGCCCAGGGGTTCATAATCCGGCTGCAGGTCAATGTTCCACAAGGACGTGAGCACCGTCTCAATCAGGAAGACGGAGCGGATGTTGGGGCTGCTCGCATCTGGGAGCGTTAGGTTTCCCAGACACACTCCGGCATGGCCGCTGTCGTAGATGTTGGGCATGGGCAGGACGAAGATGGCGTCCTCGAGGCTCTGTATCGGCGCCTTGGCACAGCACACGTACAGGTCGCTGATGGCGGGTCCTGTCCAGTGGACGAGCCAAATGGTGTGCGGCCAGGAGAGTGTCAACGAAATGATGTTGTCGTCCTTCTGTTCTTCCTGGCTGCCCGCTTTCTTGTAGCGAATGCAGACCAAGCCGGCGGGGCGTTCGATTGCATAGAGCGCGTGTACTTGGTTGCGGCTGTCATTGCAGCGCGAGAATGCAATGCAGCCGCGGGGCAAGAGGCCGGTGTCCAGCGGTTGCATGCGGCCCAGTTCAGTCAGCAAGTCGCTGGTGCGTACTTGGCGTTCGACGATGGTCTTGGTGAAGCGGACCAGGTTGCCTTCGATGACCAGGCTGTGTGTCTCGGGTGCGGCGGTTGTCTTGGCAGGCATGACGGGGTTTCTCCCTTTCGTTGGTCTTGGTGTGGTGACAAGCGCGGGAGGGCCCGCATCGTTGTGGCGATACACGGCACCTCCCGCACAGAGTACATGGCTACTGCGGACTTCTTAGGCGTTGGCTTCGGCGCCTTTCTCGCCGGCGACCTTGACGAACTCGACGGTGGCGCCGTCCGCGACCACCGCGTCTTCCGCCGCGGGCGAACCGTTGACGCGCACTTGCGCGTTATCCGGGACGTTGAGGATCTCGGCGGCCTGCTCGCGGATTTCGGCGATGGTCCTGCCCGCGACACTGTCGGCGTTGATGGTGTTCACGCCATGACGAATTGAGACTGCCATACTGCTACTCCTTCCCGCCCTTTTTCAGGGCACGGTCTTCCTTGGGCCAACACGCCGCCGCGACAGCGCTGCCACGGATCAGTCGGCGTGCCTGCCCGGTGTTGCCTGCTTGATGGAACGACTGGGATGCTTAACTAGAGTTAAGCTAGAACCAGGATGCAAAAATCGGCTCGTTGCCGCTCTGGATTGCTTCGCGCACGAGCCGGATGGCCGTTTCATATTCGCTCATGTAACCGCGATGGTGGCTGCGGTAGCGGATGGCGCGGGTTACGGGGACGACTGGGTTGCACTGGTAGCAGCTCATCAGCCACTCGCAGAAGTGCTGTTGTTTGTGAATAGCTGCGCGCAGGATAGACGCTGCAACCGTCGGCGTCGCATACCCCAGGCTCTCACAAATGAGGTGCGCGCAGATGCGTGGATACCGGCGCAACACCGCTTCGTTGGTGTCCAGCGCGCCACGATGATTACTGACTGTTTGCGATGGCATGGTAGCTCCCTGCAAAGAAGATGAATGAAACGAATGCCGAATTGTGTTGTCGGACCTTGCCGGGCCTCAGTCACACTGGCTCAGCGGCGTGGGCTTGAAGTGTAGGTCGCGCTCGATAGGCAACGTCTTCCCGTTCTTGCCGATGGACTCAAGCTCCTTCAGCGAAAAGTAGCCGAGCTCGCGTTCATGACCGATGACCAGACCGAAGAACAGGTCTTCGCCATCGAACTCGGTTGCGTACCAAGTCCACTGACTCATAGGGTGAAAAAACTTTGCGACGGCGACGGGGTCTTTGTCCTTCTCGCAACTGTACAGCGGCGGGAGCTTGGCCCGCAGCTCCTTGGTCAGTAGTTTCATTTTGTCCTCCGGATGAGTGCGCCGCGGGGCGCTCTCCTCCACTTGGTGAGGAGAGCGCCTGGTGCTCCAGGATTAGCCCAGCAATGATCCGCCGCCGTTGCCGGAGGAAGAGGTAGGGGCCGGGCCATTGGCGGAAGGTGCTGGCATAACTTTAGGAGTCCTGGGGATGAATACCGCCGGCAACGTCTTTGTGTCCAGCCGCAGGGCTTGATATACGGTCGTGGGGAAGTAGCACAGCGGCTCGCGGCCTTCGTCTTGCATGACCGGCATCATAAGCCCGAGGTCGCCGGCTTCGTTGACGAGCATCACCGGTGAGAGGCAGTCATCGGGCTTGGCATAGAGTGTGAGGCTGCTGTCCGGCGTGCGCAGCAATGCCGAGACCAGCGTGCGCAGGAGCGAGGCGTTCAGGGTGGCGAGGGGCTGCATATTGCAGGCTTCTGGCAGGATGGACTGCCACTTCGGGAACGTGACCTGGTCAGGGTTTTCGTGAGGGACGACCATCATGGTTTGCCCGCGGCCGACGAACTGCACTGCGCCGTTGATGGCGAGCTTGGCGTCGTTGGGGACGCCCTTGAGGCTCCTGGGTTCGAGGTAGCACTGGTACGGCCAGCCTGGCGCGTTGAGGACGCACAGCAGCCTGCCGTTGGTAGCGGCGAGGCCGAGGGGGCTGAGTTCGATGTAGTTGAGAGTCCAGCGTTGGGGCGAGTTGTTCGTACACAACGCTACCCGCTTGAGGTCCTGGCCGGTGATTTCGGCCGGTTCAGGCGGCGGCGGTACTTCGGCCTGCTGGTCCTGTGCAGTGGCGCTGGGCTTGCAGGCTTTGGTCTTGGTTGCCATCGGTTTTCCTTTCTAGTTTGAGAGATGGGAGATGCTTGTTCCTGGTTTGTTGTGGCGCTACGCCTCGTCTTCTTCGCTGGGCGTGCGGTACTTGATTTGGGCAGTGGTGCAGGCGCGCGGTTCGATGTCGTCGCGCACACCCAGGTATGTGGGCTGGTAGAGGCGGCCGCTTTCCTTGTAGGCGTAGAGGTATCTGACTTCCACTACGGCGCCTTCCTTGGGGATGGGCTGGTTGGGCGGGATGGTGACGTTGCCAGCCTCAATCCGCTCCTTCTTGTTGGCGAACACTTCCAGCGCGATGCTGCGCTTGTCATTGACTTTGGCCACGATGCAGGAAGCCGTGGCGTAGAACTTGTGCTTGAGCTGGGTGCCACCGCTGCTGGGACGGCCGGGCATGTACGGCGCGTCGCGCAGCTTGAAGACCACGCCCTCTTTGCGTCCCTCTTGGAGGAACTTGAAGAGGTCGCGCTTGTCGCCCGGGCCGGCCGCGGTGGGGATGCAGACGATGTTGCCCTTGTTCTTCACGAAGGTGATGAGCGCGTGGTAGCGCTGGCTGTACGCACGGCTCGTCAGGTCCGCGCCAAAACCTCGTCGTGGAACCGCTTCATCGTGGTCAGCATCTCGTCCGTGGTCGATCCGCCGAAACCAAAATCGATATGGCTCACGCCTGAGCGCGCGGAACGCCAGCAG